>JBJEWX010000279.1:0-6676 GCA_051885275.1 Succinivibrio sp.
TCAGATATAAAAGATAATCATTAAAAGGATTGCTGTCATAAAGATTTTCCCATTGCATATTGGCAAGAGGTACAAAGTGAGCTGGGATCATGTCAAGCGAATAGACAACCTTGTCAACCTTTCGTTTTGACAAGGCATAGTCTAAAACCAGTTTTCTTTCAGAAAAGGCAGATCCATTTAATGACAGATTAAGAAATGTTCCGTCAGCTGATTTAGAAAGTCTCCTGCTACACTGCGATACAGAAGTATTAGCGAGCATACTTGAACCTATGATAATACCATCAAGCTTTTTGGTATCATCAATATAGCCTTTTGCCTGAATTCTCATGTTGCCGGTATACAGACCTTCAGTATTTGAAAAGATATGCTCAGGATCATATATTCTTATAGATACTAGATATAGAGCGGCAATCATCAAAAATGAGATAAGTATGCTTTTGAGAAGTTTTCTGTAAATCATATAATCTCTTCTAATTCAGCTTTCTTCAATTAATATGACATCTTCTATTCAACTATTCTATACAACTACTTAAGAGCGTTAAAAATTAAAGTATATAAATTCAGAGTACTCAGAGCCTATTACAGATAGAATTATATACAGCAGTAGTGCTGCAGTAATTAAAGCAATAACAGATCGGTATACTCTACCATAGCTGCCATATCTTTGAATTAGTGCTGATTTTTCAATAGCTGATATGAGCTCATTTGAATTTTTGCAGGCTGTTACAATAATAAAAGCGATTATGATATAAATGAAGGCTGTCCCATTGATCCCCATATTCTTGAGGTTTGGCTTCAAATTTACAATCATATCTGAATTTATTGATAAGAAATCAAACATCTTTGAATATATGATTACTGCCTGATTAAGATCCTCAGCCCTAAAAAGCACCCAGGCAATATCAACAAAAACAAAAGTAACAAACCAGCCTAATAGATTAGGGAGTCCCAATCCGGAGTTTTTAAATGCTCTGTGAATGATTATGGCTATACCATGCAAAAGTCCCCAGAGGATAAAGGTATTTCCTGCTCCATGCCAGATACCTGTAATAAAAAAAACTATGAAGAGATTAACATAAGTTCTTGCAGTCCCCTTTTTACTGCCGCCTAATGGGAAATATAGATAATCTCTTAAAAAAGATGAGAGTGTTATATGCCATCTTCTCCAGAAGTCCTGAATGGACAGGGCCTTATATGGACTGTTAAAGTTTACTGGAAGTCTTATATTGAATAAAAGAGCCGATCCTATAGCCATGTCACAGTAGCCGCTAAAATCAAAGTAAAGCTGAAACGTGTAACACAATGATATAAACCATGAAGACAAACAATCAAGGGCAGCAGGATTATCAAATCCAGAAGTGGCCCAAATAGCAAATTTATCAGCAATAAGTGCTTTTTTCACAAGGCCGATTGTAAAAATTACAATTCCCAAAAAGATATTTCTGTAATTTTTTAAAAGGTTTCTTGCCTTAAAAAACTGTGGAATAAGCTCTCTGTGATGAACAATAGGACCTGCGATCAGCTGCGGGAAGAAACAGACAAAAACTGCATATGACAAAAAATCATATTCTTTTGTGAAGCCTTTATATGAATCCACAAGATATGCGATCTGCTGAAAAGTGAAAAAGCTAATTGCAAGTGGCAGTAAAATACCTGGCTTTGAAAAATCTGTGCCAAATATAAGGTTAACATCGTTAATCAGAAAATCTGTATATTTGAAAAAGCCCAGGGTTACAATATTTACAAAAATAAAGAAAAACAACAGGAGCCTTTTATATAAGAGATCCTGATGAGAACATTCTTTAATGCGGGATGAGAGGACTGATCCTGCGGTAAAATTAAATAAAACTGAACACAGCAGGATCCAGATATAGTCGAATTTAAAATAACAGTAAAAGAAAAGTGATGCTACAAGCAAAAATACCTTTGAAAGTATAAACAGTCTTTTCCTGGTAAAAGAGAAATACAAAAGAAAGCACAAAGGTAGAAATATTAAAAAATACTGATAAGTATTAAAAAGCATAAAACTACCCTATTCCTCAAGAATACTGTTTATCCAACTCAAAAATTACTATTTATGAGCTTTAAATTTAAGCTTTAACCCCAGTAAACATAAAACATAGTGCTCATGATAATAGGTAAGAGAGAACAGTCTCTGATAAAAAGACAGAATCTGATGCTCAACTCCATCATGTTTAATGCAGTTTTTCCTGTCTGATTTGAACAGTTTTCTGATAAAAGCAGAACTGTGGGAGGTCAGCGACTCCAGATGTTTCACATTGATATTGGTGATCTTGTAATTTACCCTGCCAGCCTGCTGATTGCGTCTGAAAAGAAAATGATCTCCATAGAATACCTTAATTTCCTCAGGGATCATAAAATAATGCTCTTTTCTGCCAAAGTAGGCTGATCCCCAGAATCCTGAGAGCCTGTCAATTTTTTCAAATTTTACCTCAGTATTTTCCGGATAAGAATCAAACTGTGATTTTGGAGTATTACTTACACAGTCAATGCCTGCAAGACCTACAGAATCATCAGAGCTTTTTAAAAAGTTTAGCACTGAAGAGAACAGATTCTTTGAAAAAATGATGTCATCATTGAGAATTCCAAAGAAATTATATTTTGAAGAGCTTAATTTTATACCTAAATTCCAGGCAGGATTAACAAAAAGATTCTCTTTCTGAACATAAACCTTTACCTTAGGATTTTGATAATCAAGACCTTTTCCTGAATTGTCAATGATAATAATCTCACCTACGCAGTTATCCTCAACAAGTTCTTTAACTAATCTGTCAAGAACCTCGGTATCTTTCTGCATTGTGGGAATAATAATAGATAACATAAATGCTCGCTCAAAGCTAAAAACTAATAATATGAGTACTGATACCAGAACTGATAATATCTTTAATAAATCAAAACTGTTTTTGTGTCTTAACAAATTAAGATACCTTGTTTTCTTTAAGCACAAGATATCCTAATAGGGGTGAACCTTCAAAGTATCAAGCTGTCAGCTGTCAGACTTATTATATTTGAAAACACAGATTTTAAATATCTTAACTGACTTTGTGCCATTATCATCAGAATCGATTCTAAATATAAAACGACAGGTTTTTGAAAAATACCTGTGTCGCAGTTTAAATGTTAAAACTCTGCACAACAGGCAGTGCGGTAAATATCTAAAATTATCCCAAGCTGTTGTGTAAGGATCAACTATCTTATAGCCTAAAGAAGTCGTAACCCAGCCAAAAAGCCTCTCTGAAACGTGAGCAAGGTCATTCTCATTCTGACGGTTTGCAGGACCAAATCCGTCAGCTGACAGCTCTATTTTTAGCAAGGTTTTGATAATATCTGATCTGCAGATAAACATGGTACCTGCAATATATTTTAGATAAGAGTCTGGATTTACATGTAGCCCTATGGATTCAATTAGCTTTTTTGCTTCATTGAAACAGTAGTTAAGATGTGGGTTGCGACTATTTTCTTTAGTAATATCAAACAGTCTGTGGCAGTTTATCATTCCAACATCTTTATTATTTTCAAAAGCTTCAATGCATTTATCAAGATTCTCTTTTGAAGATATAAATGATAAAAGATTGTCTCGCCATTTGCATCCTCTAAAGTAGTATTTATCCTGTACAATTGCAACAGTCTTTCCCATGTCACGTTTAGTATGTACTTTTATAACATAGTCATATTGAGATAAATCAACATCTCTTAATACCTTTATAAAAGGCCAGATGTCAAATCCTCTGTTTTCAGACAATTTAAAACAGGCAGAAGGAAAATCTTTTAAGACCTTTTTTTTAAGCTCATCAATATTTGAGGTTGTAGAAACTAGAAGGTCAAAGTCATATCCTTTAAGGTTTTTGAGTTTATCTCTGATAACCTCCCAGAGATCATGGTAAAAGATGTGGGCTATAACAAGTATTTTTTTATTCATAATTTTTATAGTTTATAAATAACAGGCTTCTATGTTCTAGTAGTTTGTTTTAATATTCTTTTGAATGGAACTCTTTATGGCGAGTATCACCGGTTCTATGGCTAATGATAAATCTAGGTCTTCTTTTGGTTTCAAGGTAAATTTTTCCAATGTACGTTCCAATGACTCCCATAGAGATAAGCTGAACTCCACAGAGAAGGCATATAATACACACTATTGAGGTCCAACCTGTGACTGTGTTACCAAGCATTGCTGTAATTATAGCCCATAGAATTCCTATAAATCCGGCGATACTTACCATAAAACCTAAAACAGAAATCATGGACAAAGGTTTGACTGACAGGCTGGTTATACCATCAATACTTAAGGAAAGCATTTTTGCTAAAGGATAGTGGCTTTCACCTGCAATTCTTTCATTTCTTTTATAAAAAACCTTATCAGATTTAAAACCAACAAGAGGGATCATACCTCTAAGAAAAAGATTTACTTCCTGAAAACTCTCTAGTTCATCAAGAACAGCTGAGCTTATAAGCCTGTAATCCGCATGATTGAATACAATTTCACAGCCCATAATATTCATAATTCTGTAAAAGGATTCTGCTGTGAATCTTTTAAAGAAAGTATCAGTCTGGCGATTGTTTCTAACACCATAAACAATCTCATTTCCTTCATTATACTTTTTAATCATCTCATGCATTGCTAAGATATCGTCCTGACCATCACAGTCTATGGTAATGGTAATATCGCAATCTTTTTTAGCATCCATCAATCCTGCTAAAACTGCATTCTGATGACCTCTGTTACGAGACAGTGATATGCCACAAAAATGAATATCACTCTCAGAAAGTTCCTCAATTATTTCCCATGTTCTATCTGAACTTCCGTCATTAACAAACATTATTTTAGACAACGGACTTACAAGCTCATCTTCAATGAGTTTTTTAAGTTCTGTAAGAAACATTGAACTTGTAACAGGAAGCACCTGCTCCTCGTTATAACAAGGGATTACAATAGTAAGTACGGGAGGATTGCTTTTTATGTTCATAAAAAAATATATTCAGAACAGGCAAAGTATGCCTATCTGTTCACACTAACCAATAACACACAAATCTAATAGTTTACACTGATATTATAAGCTGAAAGTACAGCAACAATTAAAAGCGTTTTTATAAGATATACCCTGCTGAAAGAAAAATTAGAAGTATCCTTATTATAATTTATAAAATACTGGCACCTTATAATATTGAGAGCACAATAAATAATAAGGGCCTGAGCTATATAGCCTGGTCTGTCATTTGATGCAAAGACACTTGGAGAGAGACCTATACTTGAGGCAATACCAAAACCAAGAATAAATAAGGCTGCAGATTCAAATTTATCTTTTTTAGAAATATCAAGACTAAGTATTATAAATACTACAAATACACATAAAGATACCATAACTGCAAGCACATCAATAGGAAAATTGGAGATCCAGTTATGCTCGTTAATATTAGCAGCATCAAGCTGATGGGCGAAATATCTGGAAATACGCTTAAGTATAAAATATGCTGCCACACAGACAGTAATGCTTCTTGTTTTTATTAAAACCAACAAAGACAGCAAAATAATAAATGGAACCTTATTGATATAAAGGATCTGAAACAGAGTTTTGGTAACACCAATATACAATTTTTCAAAAACAGTAAAATTGACAAACTCCGGCAGGTAATAATCAATATTTGAGACGATTCTTGCCTGATTTCCCGGACAGAAAACTGTATATAAAAAACTTGCAACCGCTATAAAAAACAGAATTTTTCCTTTTATACTCCTAATTTTATAGATACTGCAAACAAGTAAAAAAAGCATAGACATTTCATTATTGCAGGCAATTACTGATGAGATAATAAAGCTAAAGTAAGTGCATGCAGATGAAGCAAAACTTTTTTGAACACGGTCCTGAACATCGGTAAACAGCAGATATGATGCAACAAACATCATGATAAAGGGAAAAGCAAATATAACAGAGGTATCAACAAATCCAGCAGAATGAAGTGCATAATAAGGATAAAGCGTCGTTATCAGAGCACTAAACATAACCAGTTCAAAAGAACCGTACTTCTGTTTAAAGTTAGCTTTTATATACAAAGATAACTTAAGTAAGAAAACCAGAGCAATTAGTACTACAAAGATTAGCTTAAAAAGGAATACATGCTGACAGAAAAATACTGCTGCAGTGTCAACTATGAATCTGCTTGTCCAGGTAAGAAATCTGTGTTCAATAAAAGAAAATGAAATGATCTGATTTTTAAAAAAGCTAAGATCATCCCCTGACATTTGTGCAACAGCTATAAGATTTAATACTGCGTAAATACAGTATACAGCCAAAAGCACTGATAATCCTAAAACAGATTTTTGTATTAACGCTTTTGAGAAAACTCTGTCCTCGATTTTTAACAGCAAACTTAAAACATCACGACTGTATTTTAATGAACCAAAATTGTAACGCATACCCTGACCTGCATTGCTTTAATAAATTATTGTTCTTCTATACGGATTTTTTATTTTTAATGTCAATCTATCTCAATCTATCTTTAATAAGACTTCTATAAGTTATAGATCAAGAAAAACTCATTGAACAAAAGAAACATACTTATTGCATCTTGTACAATCATATAAACTGCTGTCTAAAAAATAGTGCATATGGATCTTGGTACTATTACTTACAGCCTGTATATATAATCCTTTTCATTG
>JBJEWX010000280.1:0-1599 GCA_051885275.1 Succinivibrio sp.
TTATCGAAAGTCTCATCTGATGAGATAGTATCTTCATTTACAAGGTTTGAAGCAATCTCATTCATTCTTTGGGCAAAAGAATCTGAGGTGGATGTATTTTCCTGCTGTTCATCAGCTGCTGATCCGTTGTGATGATTTGTCTGAAGATCAGATCTGGTAGCTGCATTTGCTGAAGGTTGGGCAGGCTCAGAGCTTATAACCCCACGGGAACCTTTGAGGTACTGAGAATAGCTCTCATCACTTTCTTTGATTAAGGCTGTTTCAGGAGATTTTAATTTGCGTTCCTCATCTGCAGTTGGAATAAACGCAGAGGTTAACTTGTCCACCTTGATTTGGGAGCTGTCTTCCTTTTCGGTAAAATCAGCAAAATTTATGACATTCTCATCTGGGCTGTCATCTGTTGAATAAATCTGACTGGTTGCCTCACTGCTGTTATAGGCGCTGTCAAGCGGTACAGTTCTTGTGATAATAGAGGCCTGTTCCGAGTAACCGCCACTTATAGAGCCTGTTTTCTCCTTTACCTGAATATCAGCATTTAGGTTTACTCTCTCATCAATTACGGTTCTGGTAATGACAGTGCTTACATCTGACCTTCTAAGAGGACTTCCTACGGTTTTAGTTGGAGCTAAATGATCTGCTCCTGCCTTGTAGATAACCTTTGAACCTGCCAGTGAACCGTCTTTGACTGAAGTATCCGCCTCCTGTTTTATCTGATACTGGTTTTTGGCACTAGAGCCTGTGTTAACCCTGGTAATAATAGTTCTGCTCACCTCAGAAGGCTTCTCTCTTGCGGAGGGAACAGAGCCTGCCCCGCTTATTATGGTTGCAGCCCCCTCGCCGTTTTGGGAGTTAAACTGCTCAGAATTTACATAAGCCCCTGAAACATAGGTTACAGGGTTTCTGTCTCCAAAAGCTGAATGCCTGCCACTGCCAGAAGAAGTTGAGCTTCTGCCTGATAATGGCTCACCTGGGGAAACATAAGGGCTATCCTCAGAAGGATTAGTTACCCCCTCATTTTTTGATGACTCAATATCATCAGCTAGTGGGTTTAGCTGACCAATCTGCCCAAAATCAGGTTCAATGCGGCTGGTTACTGAATCTCTTCTGTAAGGCTGAGAATGAGATCTTGATTTTGATCCTAGAGGCTTATCCTCTTTCTTAGTCTCGGTATTTTTAAAAATAGAGCCCTGACCAAAAGTAGAGGAAGCTGATATATTGTGTGAGGTATATGAAGACGGATCAAGACCGTCCAATAGATCAGTACCCGCACTTATGCTGTCAGGCTTAGGCACGGTCAGCTCATCTTTTAGGTGAAGCCCGTCTGAATGCTCTGTCCTAATCTTTGACTTTCCAAATACCTCATGATCCTCTTCCTTTTTAGGCTCCTGAGGCACAGGGTCGCTCTGCTGAGTTTTTGCAGATTCCCTGTTGATTAGCCTGAAAATTAAGCTGCCTATTGTATCGCAATACCAGACCGGACCTTTTGAGGTAAACAGAAACAGGCCCAGCAAGGAAATTGCAACTGGCAGAAACTTTGAGATTACATAAGGAAATGAGGAGAAGGCATTTACAAAAAATAGCCTAAAAGTCCGCCTGCAC
>JBJEWX010000281.1:0-1596 GCA_051885275.1 Succinivibrio sp.
TCCAGATAGATTGCGTTGATAAGCAGTTTCTTATCCTTGAGGCATCTCCAGTTACGCTCTACTACAGACTGCTTCTTATATACACCTATGAGCTCTGCCATAGTCCAGTTTCTTTCAACATCATTGGTGCAGATGACGTAATAGGTATCCTCTTTTATCTTCTGCTCTATGGCGGTATCATCAAGCTCAACTTCAGCTCTAACCTTAACCGCAACCGTTACCTTTTGCTCATCATTACCATGTCTGCCTTTATGAGTGTATTTCTGTACTTCCTCATAGCCAATACCAGCATCAGTAAGCTTTACAAGCTTAAGCTTAGCTGTGATTTTCTTTAATTCCTGTTCTGCATCAGCCTTACATTTGCAGGGCTGCGTCCAGAGTTTCTTCAGCTGAGAATTTACCTTATCAAGCTCTTTTTCTGCTCTTTTGGTAATGGTCCTCTTCTTGGTGGAGTACAGTAACTCATTCTGTACCAGCAGTTTCTTTACGGTTTCATCTCCAAGTTTACCTTCACCACACCACATGGCTTTAGTTCCTTCAGGATTGTTCTCATCTACAGGAACAAGCTCTTCAGGATGTGCCTTTAACATCTTTCTGCAGGCTGTAGCCTCGTCATTCTTGTCAGGAATACGGGTTACCATTTTAATGCCATGTTCTTTAGCAGCTTTGGCAATAGGAGAGGTGCATAAGGCACTGTCTCCTGTAAGATAACGTAAATCCTTGAACTGAGCCTTGATACTGTCCCAATAGTCAGTAATGACATTTCTGAAACTGGTCTTATCGGATACATGTCCACTGACACAGGTTTCAAATATAGGCAGTTTACTCAGTTCATCACAAAGCATCAGCTCATTTATCTGTCCCAGCTCTGGATGATTGTCTCTACTGTACCCCTGGTCGAGAACAATATTGCATCCATCTTCAATTCTTGGCTCTCCAGAATAATGGAAGCTGGTACTGTCCAAATGGACACTCTCTACCTTGAGCCCCAGTTTCTCTGCTACCTTTGCAGAGCATCTTAAAAACAGCTTCTCTGGTCCAAATTCAGCGATGGCATCCAGAGTTCTTGAAAGAACATTTCTATCCAGCTGCTCAAATGTAACATCTTTACGATTTATCAGAGCCTGTAATGGTCGGTTTCGGTAAAACTCCTGCGTTCCATACAGTGACTGATATGGTACATTCAGGACCTGACAGCATAAAAGCTTTACTATTTCAGAGCTCTTAAACTTAACATGGGAACCTATCTTTCCTATGCAAAACTCAATAGGCTCATCAAGGTTGAAATAATCAAATCCTGCTGCTGTTAATCCCAGATTCCCAAGCTCAGCTGTTACCTGTTCGTTGTCATCATCAAAATCGTAAAGCGATGCCATATTCCTGTGCCTTATATTCTTTTGTACCCAAGCTTTATAAGGCATCTGATGAAAAATTAAAAGCCTTTATGTGATCTGGTGATCCTTAAGTCACGCTGATGAAATTACTACCGATCGTTTTGATCCTTTAATCGCAAAATAAGCAAAAAGTCGTTGAAAATTAAATAAAACTTTCACAAAATAGCGGACTATAAAAATCACATCAAAGTCCGCTTTCTTA
>JBJEWX010000282.1:0-1596 GCA_051885275.1 Succinivibrio sp.
A
The DNA here is from genome assembly GCA_051885275.1 of Succinivibrio sp. Classification (GTDB taxonomy): domain Bacteria; phylum Pseudomonadota; class Gammaproteobacteria; order Enterobacterales; family Succinivibrionaceae; genus Succinivibrio. The sequence continues at coordinate 2 of JBJEWX010000282.1, forward strand.
AATGCGGTATTGTTGGTCTGCCAAATGTTGGTAAATCAACCCTTTTTAACGCACTGACCAAAGCAGGCATTGCAGCAGAGAACTTCCCTTTCTGCACCATTGAGCCAAACACAGGTATCGTACCTGTCCCAGATCCAAGACTTGATGCTATTGCTGCCATTGTCAAACCAGCAAAAATAGTTCCTACCTCAATGGAGTTTGTGGACATTGCAGGTTTAGTTAAGGGCGCCTCAAAAGGTGAGGGCCTTGGTAATCAGTTTTTGATGAATATCAGAGAAACTGATGCGATCGCTCATGTGGTTCGCTGCTTTGATGATGAGAATGTTATTCACGTTGCAGGTCAGGTAGATCCTGTAGCTGATATCGAGGTTATCAATACTGAACTTGCGCTTAGCGATCTTGATATATGCGAAAAGGCTCTTGCCCGTCTTGAAAAAAGAGCCCGTACCGGCGGTGACAAGGAGGCTTTAGCACAGGTTATCGCCCTTGAAAAATGCAAGCCAGCCCTTGAACAGGGTAAGATGCTTCGCACCGTTGAGTTTACAGAAGCAGACCGACAGGCCTTAAGAACCTTTGCCTTCCTTACAATCAAGCCTGTAATGTACATTGCAAATGTGTCAGAAGACGGTTTTACCAACAATCCATATCTTGAGGCAGTTGAGAAACTTGCCGCTTTGGAGAACTCAGTTGTAGTGCCGGTATCTGCCGCTATTGAATCAGATCTGGCTTCAATGGATGAGGCTGACCGCAAAGAGTTTATGGAAAGCTTAGGTATTGAGGAGCCTGGTCTTAACCGAGTAATCAGAGCCGGTTATCAGCTGCTGGGACTTCAAACCTTCTTTACAGCAGGTGTCAAGGAAGTTAGAGCCTGGACTGTAAAGGTAGGAGCTACAGCTCCTCAGGCTGCAGGTAAAATCCATTCTGATTTTGAAAAAGGCTTTATCCGCGCTCAGACTATCGCTTATGATGATTTTATCAAATACAAAGGCGAGGCTGGAGCAAAAGAGGCTGGTAAATTAAGATCAGAAGGAAAAGACTATATCGTAAAAGATGGTGATCTTTTCGAATTCCTCTTTAATGTATAGGCATACATTAACTTTTTTAGGGCAAATTTCCTGGGTAGACAGGAAATTTGCTATTTGCAGAAAGTATCAATTACCTCACTGATTTTCTGCCCCGTCTTCTCCCCGCTCTTTTTACTTCTGATTCTGGCCAGCACTAAATTCAGTCTCTCCTCAAGCATTGCCATCTGGGCTTTTCGCTTTTGGCACTCATAGAGGATCTTTAAAATTCGCTCTTCAAGATCATCCTGAGCTACATTTTTATCTCTTTCATAATCCAGGATCCTCTCAATACAGGAGAGCTTCATTCCGCTGTTTCTTGCGGCCTTGATAAACAGAAGTCTTTCAACACATTGCTCGTCATAAATCCTCTGATTGCTGATGGTTCTTGCAACCTTTGGAAGTAAATTTTTTTCTTCAAAAAAGCGTATTGTGGTTACTGAAATCCCGGTAAGTTTAGATAATTCACCAATTTTCATCAAAACTCTTGCCTCTACAGTTACTGTAGCCTTTAGACTCATTGTGAATTAAGTT
>JBJEWX010000283.1:0-6620 GCA_051885275.1 Succinivibrio sp.
AAGAATTGAATCAGCAGCAAAAGGAGGTGGAACCATGACCATTGACACTGTTGCCCCTGTTGCCTCAACCGCTTCTTTTACAGTATTAAATACAGGCAATCCAAGATGAGTCTGACCACCCTTGCCAGGAGTTACACCACCTACGAGTTTTGTACCGTATTCAAGCATCTGCTCACAGTGAGAGGTACCCTGAGAACCGGTAATACCCTGACAGATAACCTTTGTGTCTTTATTAACTAAAATACTCATTTTTTGTCCTACTGCCTGTTTGCTGCCTGTACTGCAAGAGTTGCAGCCTGTCTTAAGTCGCGTGCTGATACAATATCAAGACCACATTCATTTAAAATCTGCTCACCTATATGAGCCTGATTACCTTCAAGTCTTACCACTACCGGAACTTTGATCTGAATCTGCTCTACGGCACCTTTAATACCTTCAGCAATCATGTCACAGCGTACAATACCACCAAAAATATTGACCATAATGCACTTTACATTCGGATCTTCAAGAATAACCTTAAAGGCCTCCATTACGCGTTCCTTTGTTGCGGTACCACCAACATCCAGGAAATTAGCGGGCGCACCACCAAGATTCTTGATAATATCCATGGTACCCATTGCAAGACCTGCTCCGTTAACCATACAGCCGATATTTCCCTCAAGAGGCACATAGCTGAATCCTGCTGCCACAGCCTTTGCAATTCTTGGATCTTCCTGCGATGGGTCATCAAGATCTGCCATTTCAGGATGCCTGTATGCAGCATAAGGATCTGTATTTATCTTTGCATCACAGCAGAGTAAATCTCCTGACTTTGTAACAACCAGAGGATTGATTTCTACTAAAGAGAGATCCTTTTCAAAGAACATTCTGCAGATACCTAAAAATATTCTGGCAAACTGATTTACCTGCTTTCCCTGTAAACCAAGCTTATAGGCAAGTGCTCTGCCCTGATACGCCTGAGGACCGGTCAGTTCATCGATGGCAACCTTCAGTATTTTTTCAGGGTTTGTAACTGCAAGCTCTTCAATTGACATGCCACCTGCTTCTGATGCAATAACAGTAAGATGTGCAGAAGCTCTATCAATAGTAGCTGATACGTACAGCTCTCTTGCAATATCTGAGGCATTCTCAATTAGTATTCTGTTTACAGGTTTGCCATGAGGACCGCTTTGTTTGGTTACAAGTCTCTGCCCTAACCACTTAGCAGCAAATGCCTCTGCCTGTGCTGGAGTATCCACTACAGCAACACCACCGGCTTTTCCTCTGGCACCTGAGTGAACCTGACACTTTACAACAAATGGACCAGGAGACAGTTCATATGCAGCCTTACCAATTCCGGTTGCCTTTGTACTGACGTAAAAAGGAGCAACTGGTAATCCATATTCTTTAAAAATCTCTTTTGCCTGATATTCGTGAATATTCATAATGACCAACCTTAATAATTTTTTTTAGTATTAAATACCAATTTGGACACTCCGTAAAGGGAGCAAAGGTTGTGTAACCTGAGATAAAAATAAGCAGATTTAATTAAGTTTTTTGATCTATCTTGCTGTTTTATAAGTTATTTATTTTTCAATTTACAATGTTTTTGCAATTTTTCATTTGCACTACTTTTGATCATAATTTTATAAAATTTATTTTCTGATGCACCAATATAATACATATATTTCATCATTTTTTAGCTTATAAAAAAAGAAACCCCTACTGCTTTTAGGCAATAGAGGTTAACAGGCTTAATAATAAAAGTTTTATTCTTTCCAAATTGTGCCGAAAAGCCACGGCTTCAGCCATGGGGAGCTGTCAATTAAGACACAGGATTTTTTTCTGTGCCTATATTTATTAAACAAGCTTTTATGGCTAATCAGCATTTGAATTCATCTGCTGATTTACTATTTTTATTCCTTCTTCGTTATAAACAACATCTGAGATCTCACGGGCTCCCTGATGAACTACAGCACTGATCTTTTCCTGCTTGTAGCGGGAAAGCTGAGCTAAGATAAGTGACTTATAATTATCAACCTTGTCATCACTGCTGTAAGTTATCTCTTTTAACACAGCTAAGGTTGGTACCCCCTTGTTTGCAGAAATAACTTTTGATTCAGCCTTTGCAGGAAGAGCAAAAATCTCTAATACAAAATATGGGTCAAGATCTGCCTGACCACTAATAACCTTAACAGAATCCTTCTTGCTTACAAACTCTGGCAGAGCTTCGCCTGATTGGACACTTTTGAGTACTTCTTCAGACTTTTGAGCTACGGCCTTGTTTTTTGCAAGCTCTAAAGCCTTTTCTTCAACTTCTTTAAATTCAAGAATTTTCTCTTCGTTATACTCATTCACATTCATTACAATGCATGCATCGTTTCCAAGAGAAACAACCGGAGTATTTATATTTGAGGTACGGTTTTCCTCATTAAAGGCCACCTTCTGCACCTCTTTCTCACCTAAAGGCCAGGCAAGAGCTCTGTCACCTAATGAAACCAGTCCTGAATCCTTGATCTTTGCTCCAACCGCATTTGCAGCTGCATCAAGAGAATCTGGGCTTTCATATGAGATATCAGTAAGCTTTGCACTCTTTTCCATATAGAGTTCCTGTGCCTTGCTCTCAAGATACCTGGCTCGGACATCTTCTCTGATATCGGCAAGTTTAGGAACATACTGCTCTGTAATAGCGTTTAACTTAAGAATATGAGCGCCTGCAGCGTCAATTACAACCTCAGATACATCTCCTGCTTTCTCAAGTCCAAAAAGAGCAATATCAAGCTTCTCTGATAATGAGCCCTTCTCAAGAACACCTAAGGAGCCATGATCATTTTTAAAGTTTGTATCATCTGAATATGCAAGACCTACCTTTTCAAAGGATTCTCCAGATTTTAACTTGGCCAAAGCTTCTTTTGCCTTTGTCTCAAAACCTTCGGTTGAAGCCTTAATCAGGATCTGTGAAGCATCACGCTTCTGAGGTACTGTAAAATCGCTCTGATTAAGATCATAGAAACTCTCTAAATCAGCATCTGAAATCTTAACTTCTTTTTTAAGCTCATCCTTGTTCAAAAGAATATAGCTAAACTCTACAGAAGCTGGTTTCTTAAACAGTGATTTATTCCCCTCATAGAACTTTGCAGCAACATCTGAGGTTATATTAACTGACTTGCCTATACCGTTTAAATCAACACTGTAAAGATCAACTGTTCTTTCCTGAGTAAAGAGTTTTAAGAGCTGATCAACCTCATAGGAATATGGAGTTGAACCTGCAACCACAAGTGGTCCTAGCATCAGATCTGAAGCTAGCTGTACTCTCAGCTGTTCGGCAAAGTAATCAGGACTTGAGCCCATATTGCGTATAGTTGCAAGATAAAGATTGTTGTCAAACTTGCCATCCTTCTGGAAAGCAGGCTCTCTTCTTATCTGATCCTTTACCTGCTCATCTCCGACGCGGATGCCTTCCTTATATGTAACTGAATTTAAGGCCACATTATCAATCATTTGCTCTAATACCTGCATACGTAAGGCTTTTACGTACTCTGGATTTTCAAATAATGCGTTTATCTGGGCTCCATACTGATTCTGCATCATTCTGACCTGATCCTGATACTGTGAATTCCACTGTTCAGCTCTGATCTTGATGTCACCAACCTCAACAGGATCGGTATCAAGTCTTGGGATCAGATAATTACCCACACCTGCAAAAATGAATGAAAGAATGATGATCCAAAAAAGTATTTTAAAAACTTTTCCATGCGCACCATCACGCAGCTTATCAGTTAACATTTTTATTTATCTCCGCAGTATCAACTGCTCATGGTGAAAAAAAAACAAAAGAAATTTTGTCACTCTCCTCAAATTAAAACAAGAGGAGCCCCGCTACAGAGGCTAATAATTTAGCATGAGGCTGACAGGTTAGGCTTGTGACCTTCTACGAGGTTGTGTTGAGGTACCCTTTAATGAATACCCAAGCCTAAGTTTACTTATGACAGGAAAAGCTGTGCTTATCCTGAACATATGTGCGGAAGCCGCAACAATATCTTTATTTTATTCAGCAAAAAAAATGTGTTTTTGCTGATGTAGAAACTACACAGGACATTCTACTTTTAATCTTTAGATTCATCTAGTATTACCAATAAAATATCTCAGAAAAAATCTTTTTACAGCTGAATTTTTATAAAAATCATAAACCAAAGCAGGCTTATAACCTGAAAACCAGTATTAAGTGCTAGTATCATACAAAACCCCGTTATCAATCTGAAACTGACAACGGGGTTAAATGAGTATTCTTTGGGATCTAACAAGAGAAATTAATTCTTGTTAACAACATCCTTTAATGGCTTGCCTGCCTTGAATGCAGGAACCTTTACTGCAGGGATCTGAACAACATTACCTGTACGTGGGTTGCGACCTGAACGGGCAGCTCTGTCGCGAACAACAAAACTACCAAAACCTACTAAAGTAACAGAATCACCACTAGCTAAGGCTTCTTTAACTGTATCTAAAAAGGCATTAACTGCTGCAGTTGAATCTTTAATGGTTAGACCAGACTTCTTTGCGATACCATCAACTAACTGACTTTTATTCACAATATACTCCTAATTGGGTTTGTTAAATTGCATGCGCATAACACGCTAAGCCATAATAAAGGCTACTGATATTATTGCATGTCTTTGTATGGGTTATTAGTTAAATTATTGCTAAATATTGATCTAGCTCTACAATTTTTGAATATTTTCTCTTGAAATGTGCTGATACAGCACGTTTTGAGGCTGTTTGATCTATCAGTTGGCCTGATATTAATCGGATTGCTCTACAGATTTTTATACCTAAAAAGTCAAATTCGGCAAATCATATATGCAAAAAAGGAGATCTGTATGATCTCCTTAATTGTGTCATTAAATAAGCCTTACTACTTTGATATCTTCTCATGCTCTTTTATATAGGCTAAAAGAGGTGGCAGCAGATCGGACTCAATATGATCTATCTTCTGCTTAAGAACAAAAGAGTTTTCATCCTTAAGATACTCAAGGTTATCCTGACATTCCATTAGCAGAGGTAGTGTGTTCTCCACATTTATGCACAAAGGTTTGATGATCTTTAAAAAGGCCTGAGGATTGAGAACCTTGTCAGAATTAACCTCAGGAGCAATCTTTTCAAGAAGTTTAATCAGAGAGTCAGCAGTTTGCATGATTTTCGTAATTTCATCATCAATACTGCCCTCCTGCTCTTTTTTAACCTCGTCATCAAACTTTACAAACTCTGCTTTATCCTTTAGTTCAGTTTCGCTCACTTTTGGCTCCTATAGAACAATATTCATGCTGTCAGAACCACCAGATCTCTTATTTTTTGAAGAAATCTTTTTCTCTTTTAACAGCCAGGATGTTGTAGGCCTAAAGGTATATGGATCATTCTCAAGTGCTACCTTTAAAACCTCCTCAATTCTGGAAACAGGCTTTATTGTCATTTTTTCTGATACAACAGGAGGAATATCCCAGAGATCCTTTTCATTGTCTTTAGGGATCATAACGGTCTTGATTCCGCCTCTCATGGCTGCAAGCAGTTTTTCCTTTAAACCGCCAATGGCAAGTACATCACCACGTAATGTAATTTCGCCTGTCATTGCAACATCGCATCGAACCGGATTACCGGTAAGTGCTGATACAACAGCAGTAACCATACCTACACCTGCTGACGGGCCATCCTTTGGAACTGCCCCCTCAGGCACATGCACATGCAGATCGCAGGTTTCAAAAAAGTTCTGATCAAGCTTTAGATCTTTTGATAAGGTTCTGACCACTGTTATGGCAGTTGAAATAGATTCCTTCATAACATCGCCAAGCTTTCCGGTTAGCTGATGTTTGCCCTTACCTACGTTTGCAACAGCTTCAAGCTGAAGAATATCACCGCCTAATGAAGACCATGACAGACCGTTTACGATACCAACCTTGCTCTCTTTAAGCTTTGAGGTAAAATCAAACTTTTCAGGACCTAACATGCTGTGGATGTCATCTACAGTTACAGCAGTCTTCTTAAAGCGCTTTGCCTTTGGATCTTTAATCATCAGATCTTTGATGGTTTTTCTGACAATTTCAGTCAGGGTTCTTTCAAGTTCACGGACACCTGCCTCATGAGTATAGTATCGGATAAGATGCAGCAGAGTATCATCATCAATGACAACCTCCTGCTCTCCGACATTAGCAAGACGCAGAACCTTTGGTAACAGGTGCTCTCTTGCAATATGGAACTTTTCATCTTCTGTATAGGAGGAGAGATCAATAATTTCCATACGGTCAAGCAGAGGGCCTGGAATGTTATAGGAGTTTGCTGTTGTAACAAACATTACATTTGACAGGTCGTAATCTAACTCAACATAGTTATCATTGAAGGTACTGTTCTGCTCCGGATCTAAAACTTCAAGCAATGCTGCTGCAGGATCACCATGCGCAGAGGAATTAACTTTGTCAATTTCATCAAGTAAAAACAAAGGATTGTTTACTCCAACCTTATTCATGTTAGAGATAATTCTGCCAGGCAAAGCGCCTATGTAGGTTCTTCTATGACCGCGGATTTCAGCCTCGTCATTGACACCGCCTAAGGCAACTCTTACAAACTTACGTCCGGTAGCCTCAGCAATGGAT
>JBJEWX010000284.1:0-6609 GCA_051885275.1 Succinivibrio sp.
ACTTTTGGTCGCCATTTTTTTTGTGATGGCGATCGGTATCATTTGGTTGTCGTAAAAAAATGAAAACAAACATAATAAATGCGTCTATTTGTCTCACTTTATCTGCCTTTTCGCTTTTGAGCGGATGTGCTTTTGACGGGGTTAACCGTGTAAGTGTTACCTCTGCGTCAAGAGTTTTTGATAACGTAGCCTCCTATAACAATAAGACTGCCTCAGTTGATCCTGTATCAGATCTTAGAATTTATCAGGTAATGGTAGAGTCTTTTAGAGACGGGGATAAAACAAAAGATTACCTTGTAGGCTATGGCCCATCAGATCATAAAGGAGATCTTCTTGGAGTGACTGACTCACTTGAGTATATCAGATCCCTTAACATGAACGCCATATGGCTTACCCCGGTTTTTGAAAGTGCAAAAGAGGATGAGACGCCATCAAAACTTGATGCAACCGGATATTACACCAGAAATTACTATAAGGTGGACAGACGTTTTGGAGATGAGAAAACACTCAGGCAGCTTGTTGAAAAGGCTCACAATCTTGGGCTTTATGTCTTTTTAGATGGAGTATTCGGTCATTTTAGAGCTGATCTGGAAAATCAAAGCCCGGATGGCAACCATGTAACTCTGACAGACAAATGCCTAGGCTCAAACGGCATGTCTTATAATCCGCCTAAAAATACTCTTTGTGCGGATTTTAATGATGACGGCAGTTCTCTATCCTATATGAAGGAAGTTGCAAGAAGGTACATAGAGGAATATAAGATTGACGGTTTCAGGCTTGATCAGGCCTATCAGCTGCCTCCACAGGCCTTAAGGGCGGTAAGGGACACCATAGAGAGTACCTCAAAGACGGTCACCTATAAAAACAAGGATGGAAAGACAGTCAATCCTTTAGGATATGTTGTCGGAGAGATCTGGGCGGATAATCCTTCAATTACAAGAAGAGGCTATGGAAGCTCTGACAATCAGATCCTAGAGTCAAATTTTGACTTTGGCCTAAGATATGCGCTGGTTCAGGCTTTAGCCGTTGAGGAGAGTGGCAGGTCAGATCGCAGGGCTCTAAGAATTCTTGAAGGCATCAAATATGATGAGATGTATATGCCGACTCATGCAAAGCCAAATCTCATGATAAGCAATCATGATCTGGTAAGATTTGGTGATCTGATTCAAAGGGCAGGACTAGCTGACAGTTACAGACAGAGAGTTCTACTGGCTTTTGCATATCTTGCCACGGTACACAGCGGTCCTGTCACCAATTATTATGGAGAGGAGATTGGTCAGGAGGTAAAAGGTTTTGACAAAAGAAGCAGTACCATGGACTATCTTGATGATCATGTAGCCAGGGACAATGGCAGGATAAGCGGTTTTACAAGGCAGGAGCAGGAGATAAAGAGTGTATTTTCAGCTTTAATGAAGTTAAGATCAGAGCATCCGGCTTTATCAAACGGTACGTTGTACATATTAAGAGTGACAGGTGATCTGTTTGCCGTTAAAAAGACCCATAAGGCGGATGATGATTTTTATATTCTGCTGAATCTGAGTAAGAGTGAGTATCAGGAGGTAAGCATAAGCTCTGAGCTTATAAAGAATACTTCTCATTATTCACTTACAGACTGTACAAAGACAGATAAAAATGAAAACGGAGATATGATAGTTAGGGTGGCACCACTGTCTTTTGAGATAGTAAAAAGTAACAGCATCGGTCAGTGTCAGTTATTACCTTTACAAGCTTATATTTTGGAAAACCGACAATAAACTGTATAATGCAGGCTGGTATTTCAAAGAGAAATACCAGTCCATTTACTGGCATGACAGAGAGTAATGCCATTTGAGGAGAAAAAAAGTGCAATTAGACGTTCTGGCAGACAAAGTAATAGACGGTTATCAGCTTACAAGAGATGAGGCTATAGCTGTTTATAACTCCCCTCTTGATGAATTGAAAAAAACAGCAGGCAGGATCACCTCACATTTTTTTAAAGAGGCAATCGAGCTTTGCTGTATCTCAAACGGCAAATGCGGAAAATGCTCTGAAGACTGCAAATTCTGTTCTCAGAGCCGGTACTACAATACAGAAATACAGAAAAGCGTCTTAAAGTCAGTAGATGATTTTTTCAGAGAGGCCAAGGCAAATGAGGCTCGCGGAGTACACCGATTCTCAATTGTAACTGCAGGTGTAAGACTGTCAAAGGCTGAACTTCTGCAAATTGCACAGGCCTATAAGAAGATTTCAACAGAGCTTAAAATTTCCTGCTGCGGATCACTTGGTCTGCTTGAATATGAAGACTTTGTGATGCTTAAGGAAAATGGTCTTACAAGATATCACAACAATCTTGAGACCTCGCCTGACTTTTTTAAGAATATCTGTACCACTCATACTATAAAGCAGAAGGAAAAAACCATTGCCGAGGCTAAAAGGGCAGGACTTGAGATCTGCTCTGGCTGCATTATAGGCATGGGGGAGAGTATTGAGGATAGAGCAGATATTGCCCTTGAGCTTAGAAAACTGCAGGTTGACAGTGCTCCTATAAATATTCTCAATCCGATTAAAGGCACCCCGCTTGAGGGGCAGGAAGTGGTTGAGCCTGATGAGGTAAGACGAACCATCGCCATGTTCAGATTTGTACTGCCAAAGACAGTATTGCGACTTGCAGGCGGAAGACTGCTGATACAGAAGTATTTTACCGATCTTTACTCATACGGTATCAATGCTGAAATTACAGGAGACATGCTTACAACAGCAGGTCTTACTGTTGCGGATGATATCTCAGCTGCAATTGCCAGCAAAAAAGTCTTAACTTTAATTGATACCTTTGAAAAGGACTAATCCAAAGAAGTATTATCCTCTTTGAGGGTAATACTCTCCTGCTTTAAGGTGTTTTCGCGCAGAAAATCAACTGTAAGCACAGTGCCTGGTCTGGATTTGGAAATAATATCAATCAGTTCTTTTACGTTTGAAATCTTAGTACCGTTAACTTTGGTGATGGTATCGCCTACTTTTAGAACCCCAAAAGCCGGACCTTCAGGATCAACAAAACCAATGGTGACACCCTCACTCATATCAAGAGGACCAAGCTCGCTGTCTGATATACCAAGATAACCTCTTTGAACCCTGCCATGAAGCAGGATTTCGTTCATTACCTCTCTTACGAGTTTTACAGGAAGCGCAAAGCCGATTCCGTAACTTTGCTCATGGTTAAAGGAGGCGGTACTGATGCCAATTAGGTTACCTTTAGTATCAATAAGTGCTCCACCTGAATTGCCCTGATTGATAGGGGCATCGGTCTGAATCAGATCCTGCACCCCCTGTCTGATGTTCATCTGATCTTTTGACAGCAGACCTGTACCTGAACGGGAGAGGGCAGAGATAATACCGTGAGTTACAGTCTGACCAAGATTGTTAGGGTTACCTATTGCAAGAACTATATCTCCGACATTAGGCAGGGTTTTTGAGATAGTTACAGGTGTCAGATTCGGAGCATTTACAATCAGTACGGCAATATCGGTTCTGCGGTCAAAGCCTGCCACAAAGGCCTTTAACACTCTGCCGTCACGCAACTGAACAAAAATCCCCTTGTTTGGCTCATTACCTGATGGAACCACATGGTAGTTGGTGACGATTATGCCGTTTTTATCCATGATTACGCCTGAGGCGGAGGAGGAGACAGAGCCTGGACGGGCGCTTGTATAATCATCCTCAAGCTCTGCAACGTAGATGTTGACCACACTTGGAGCGGCCTTTATTACAGCATAGGAATAGCTTTCCTGAGATACGCCGCTTGAGTATATTATGTCGCCTAGTTTCTTACCTGTGCCAGGACTGATTATAAGAATAACGACACCTACAACTAAGCCGACAATTACAGGTACCAGAAGGGGAAGAATTTTTTTGTTGAGTTTCATAGGAATATTCTTTTGCTTTAAAGTCAGTAAATTGTAACAGAGAAGAGAACAAAAGAATGTGTTCTTGATAGGAAATTGCATAAGATCTTAAGGCAGGTTTGGAATTCTTACCAAATTGTGCCGAAATGCCCTTAGCTTCAGCCATGGGGAGCTGTCAATGTCAGATAGCCTAAATAAAAAAGTCCACCGAAGTGGACTTTTATCCGGAATTTCAGTCTGACAAACTGAAAAACTCTGAAAAAATAACTTTGTATATAAGCCTTAACTTATCTTAAAGTGATGTATAAGGTACCACCGTTTCGGTTAATCCTAATTGCAGAGATCTTACCTTTTACCTTCTTTAAGTGCTTTTTGAGATCTGAAAGATTTTTAACATCCTCTCTGTTTACACCGGTGATGATATCGCCTACACGCAAGCCAAAGCGGGCAGCCATTGAGCCTTTGGCAATATCCGTGATCTCTACACCGCCATCCTTGGCATTTGCAAAGGAAGCTCCGTCAAAGGCTGGAGAGATGTCCTTGGTGTTCTCGGCAGTTACACTCTGAGATTCAGTGTTCTTGCCAATCTTTACTTTAAAGTCTTTATACTTGCCATCTCTGAAAACGGTAACAACTATCTCCTCCCCTTCTCTTAGGGTACCTATCTGAGCGCGAAGCTGAGCAAAGGATTTGATTTTCTTACCGTTTATGGCAGTGATAATATCACCTGATTTTATACCGGCCTTGTAAGCTCCTGAATCCTTCATAACCTCGTTGATGAAGGCTCCGCTGTTATGTTCATAACCGAAGCTTTCAGCCAGATCTTCGTTAAGTTCAGTTCCAGAAACTCCCAAAAGACCTCTTTTTACCTGACCAAACTCAAGCAGCTGAGCGGTAATGGTCTTAACCATATTAACAGGAATTGCAAAACCGATACCGATATTGCCTCCGGATGGAGCCATAATGGCAGTATTGATGCCAATCAACTGACCATTGAGGTTTACAAGTGCGCCACCTGAGTTACCAGAGTTGATAGCAGCATCAGTCTGAATGAAGTTCTCAATGTTCTCAATATTGAGCCCTGTTCTGCCCAGTGCTGAAACAATACCTGAGGTTACAGTCTGTCCAAGACCGTATGGGTTACCAATTGCAATTGCAAAATCGCCTACCTCTAAGGAATCAGAATCTGCCATTTCAATCTGGGTAAGATTTTCTGCATCCTTCAATTTCAGCAGAGCAAGATCGGTGTGCTCATCCTTTCCAATCAACTCTGCCTCAAACTCTCTTGAGTCTGACAGCTGAATCTTAATTTCATCAGCCGAATCAATAACATGATTATTAGTAACAACCAGAGCTTTTTCTGCATCAATAATCACACCTGATCCTAGGGCTTTAAACTCCTGCTGACGAGGAGCACCACCATCTTCAAAGACATCGCCCATACCTGGGAACATGAAACGGAATTCATCAGGAAGAGCAAAGCCTTTTACATTTTTTTTACCCTTTACAGAAATATTGACAACTCCAGGAAGGACCTGTTTTAGCATGGGTGCTAGTGAAGGAGTGTTATTCTTTGACAACAGATCGCCTAAAATTGGAGCAGCAGCTTTTGCCGGAGAAGCTGTAACTACAGCTAAAGATAAAGCCATTGTGGCTGCCAGAGATGCTTTTTTAATAGTATTTAGCATATTGATTTATAACTCCTGTATAAAGTTTTAAACTTTTAGCGGATCCTCTGAGGATTTTTGTGTTTCCTTTGGTTCTGATCCCTTATTCTCTGTCTGTACTGTATTTGTATCCTCATGAACTGGTTTTGGAATATCCTGACTTATCTCTGGAGATTTGAGAACATTAGGAGTTGGTATTTCTCCTAAGGTTCCAAGAACCTCTGCAGGGGCAGATTTTGGCTCTTTTTTGACAGCAGGAAATTCCTCTGTTCTAATTCTGTTCAGGTATTCATGCTTCTCAGCTTCAAGTGGAGCAATCCTCTGAGTAGTCTCTTTTAAAAACTGAACATACTGAGTATGAGCCGCATCAATCTCAGAAACCATATCCAGCGATGTCTTAAGGAATCTGTCCAGAGTTCTCTGAGCTTTAATTGCTGAGCGTTTGGTTTTTAAAAGCTCGTCTTTAACTCTTTTGTGCTTGTAGATCTGAGCCATTACCAAAAAGCAGGTGATTGCACCGACTACAAAACCAACTAAAAAAATTGCAACATATAAAGCGTATAAGTTCATTACATACCTTTGCCTGATACTGAATCTGTCTGTATCTGTTAATGAGAATAAGTAAAATTTCTTAGTAATTACTTAGAATTATGATTTAGTGTCTATACATTTTAATCGTTGATAAAGTAAATATGTTGCATTTCTTTTTGATCTATTTATAGATTTGTGGGCTGTGCACAGATATTTCAAGATAGATAAAAATTTTTTTCACCTGTTCATTAGCTCAGGTTATAAAAACGAAAGGACTCCTGAGGATAACAGGAAAAGAAGCTGGATGTTCGTACAAGAAACCGCCACGCTAGCAGTAGATTCGGGCATGAAAAACAGCTTTGATGTATTATAGTACCTACCATGTATCCTAGCTCTCAGACGTGCCCAAAGTGCGGATATAAGAATACTCTGGTAAAGGATCTCTCAGTTAGAGAATGGGAATGCCCATGCTGGCATTCAAGGCACGACAGAGATTTAAATGCCAGCGTGAATATCCTGAATAAAGGCTTGTC
>JBJEWX010000285.1:0-6539 GCA_051885275.1 Succinivibrio sp.
ACATTCTTTAAGGAGGCACCGGCCTGTTTAATAAAGGTTTCTATCTGTCCTGCATCTTTTGGCTTAAACACCTTTCCTCCTGTGTTTCTTGCAATACAGGCAGCCGAATCTATACTGTCACCAATCAGGATAGTATGAATTATAAGTTTTGGTTTTTTATTATGTATCATATTAGCTATAGTGCACACATTCATTGCATTAGTAAAAGGGCAGGTATCCTCTCCATCACTGATTAGAATACCAACAGCCTCTGATTTGACTCCATCACTAAGCTGCTCTATCTGTCTTAAGCCATGTACAAGAGGTGTTTTTCCGTCAAACTGATAAGGGTTTATAGAACTTATCTTCTGCTTTAAAGCACTTCTCTTTGAAGGTGCGAAAAAGCCCCTGTTCTTTGATGCCGGACAGCCGTTAATCTCAATAAGACCGATGCTCACATTCTTATCAACAGAATCTATAAGATCTCTTGCAGCTGTCTTTGCCGCTACAAGTCTTGAGACAGCTCCATAAGGCAGAGTCATTGATTCTGAACCGTCAAAGGCAATAACAAGCTGTGGCATGGTACCCTGCTCTTTTAGCATCCTGCACTTTGGTTTTTTCTTAGCTAAAGCTTCCTTTTTAGCCTTTTCTAAAGCCTCGCGCTCGGCTTTCTCCTTAGCTGCTTTGAGCTTTGCCTCCTCTAAAGCTTTGCGCTTTGCTTCAGCTTTAGCCTTTTCCTCCTCTAAAGCTTTTAGCCTTGCCTTTTCCTCCTCTAAAGCTTTTAGCCTTGCCTCTTCCTCCTCTAAAGCTTTGAGTCTTGCCTTTTCCTCTTCAAGAGCCTTTAATCTGGCTTGCTCCTGCGCTTTTTGCTGTTCTTCTCTTTCCTTTATCTCATCCTCCTGTGAGGATAACAGCTCTTCTAACTGAGACTCGTGATCTTCAGGAATTACAAAAGGCGCCTCGGCATCAGCTCCGAATCTGCTCTTTAATGTGTCTAAGAAGTTTCCAGACATAGGCCATGGGCGCAACAGAAACCACCACAGTAAAAACAGAAGTATAAGCAGTGCAAGCAATGCTAAAAACGGGAACAGACACCCATGTCTGCCTGCTGCAGGAGGAACTGCTAAAGGTACTGCTTTTACCCTCTGAATGCTGCTTTTAGGGATCAGAATAGGATTTCTGTTTACAAGATAAATCTGATTCTCTCCATCTACAAGCTTTATATAGTCAGAAACATATGGGGCAAGAGACTCATCAGACAGCTTTTGCTTATTATTTTTAAAATAGTTGAGAACAGTCTGTCTTTTTTTCTCATATTCATTAAGCTCAGCTTGATAATGCTCCTTATTGCTGTCATCAATCATCAGGCTTTCACCTGAGAGATTTGTATAGAAACTGACATATCCCCCGCTAATCTCAGGACGGGCCATGAGGTTTGTATAGTCTGCTCCAAATCTTGAGGCGATCTCATTTTCAAACGCTAAAGCATGCGGGGCATACCTTAATACCTCAGGGGCTACCTCTGCCTCTTTGCATCTGTATATTCTTAACATGGCCGCTTATTTCCTATTTAACCCAAAAGCACTGTTCCATCCACTTTTTGTGATTACTTGTTCTGTCCTTTGAATCCTTATGATAATTCATCAGATCCTGATAATATCTGTCAATAAACTTTTCATATACAGTTTCAGATCCAAAAGCCTGCTTAGAGGATGCTATCTGATTTTTAAAAGCTGCAAGATTATAATTTGCAGATGCATCAGCCATGGTGTCCCCATAATAGGTGACAATGATGGATAAAGCCCTCTTATGGTCTTCGAGCATTCCTGATATCTTTTCATAAAAACCGCATCTGCCCTTATCTCCATCCTTCTGACACTGAGCCAAAGCAACCTTGCTGATGTTTTCAAAATACTTTACTGAGGCCTGCTCATCCTTAATTGATTTGCAAAGGAAACCTCCTAATCTTAGATTAGCGGTTACCGCATTCTCTTTCATGCTCTCGCGCTCAGAGTTTGCAAGCTCAATTTTTCCCTTAAGCCCCCCTAACTGTCCGTTGAGATCCTCATTAGATTTGGTCAGTTTTTCATTTAAGCTCATGAGATCGCTGTTGATCCTCTCAAGCGTTGCAGCCCTCTCTTCAAGTGAGGAGTTTTTCTCTGACAAATCATCATTTGCCTTTTTAAGATCATCTTTCTGCTTGTTAAGCTCAGCCTGCTTCTTTTTATTCTCCATATCAAGTTTGGCAAGCTTTTGAGCCTCTCCATAGAGGGCATTATCCTCATTTTCTCCATTGCCCAAAGCACTAATCTGCTCATTTAGCTTTTTTATCTCATCTATGGTTGAGGCAACCGGTAACCCCAATACAAAGCGGGTGGAGGTGTCATTTGCTGTCAGCTCATTTTTACCCTTGTAAAGAGGTTTCTCGGTTCTTTGAGCACTTGTGAGCGATTCTTTAGGGGTCAGGTAGCTGCCGCCTCTTACACAGATACCGCCTGAGGCTCCAAGAAGACGCCCTGTTCTGACAGCCTTAAATGGTTCAAGAGTCATCTCCTGCGCATTGCCAAGCATGTCATATAGTCCAAGGGGATTTGGCTTTTTAAGACCTGCAAGCTGAAGTTTACCGTTTGAACTTTGTGCTCCCTGATGCCAGGCGTATAAGGAGATGTCATCATTCTCCATAGGAGGTCGATCTGATTCAAACTCACTTTGTGTTACTGCACTGCCGCCCCTGCAGGCATATTCCCACTCATCATCCGTTGCAAGTCTTGCATAGGCCTTTACAGAGCCGTTCTTTGGGGTATCCTGAGCATTTAAAAGATAAATTGAATAGGCATTAGCCGCTTTTAGAGCATCAAAATAGGAAATCTTTACTGCAGGAAGTCTAGATAACCTGTTTTGGCTTTGGCACTTGTCTGAAGATATTAGAGCCTCGTACTGCCCTTTCATAAGTTCGTACTTTGCTATTAAAAAGTAGTACCCCTTACTGTCGTAAAATGCCCCCTGCACAAATCTTCTGCTTGGGGCCTGACTCATCGGCGAACTGCTGTCTGCACTACCGGCGTTAAAAGCTCTGTCTTTAACCTTCATATCTGAGGTAGAGGTATATACCTTTCTAAAGACCATCTTTGCATTGCATGGCATAGATACTGTCACATCATCTGCAAGCGGATTAGGATTGTACAAATCCTCAGCCAATGCTTCCGCAGTCAAAAGCTTTATTGTGGCAGACAACAGGATAAATTTTGTTAATGCTTTCATTTCTATGCTCTTTGTGTACTTATACGGTTCTTAAGGAATCTGCAATCTTAAGCTTGGACAGTCTTGCAATAATTATCAGTGCACTTACACTGACACTTATAAACTCGGTTAAAAGAAATCCTATCAGAAGGTGAATGGCATTTAAGGAACTTACAACACAGTCTATGCCTAACAGGGAGGCAAAGTAATTATTGAATATATAGCTTCCCATATAATAAAGAGCCATTGAAAAAACAAATGCCATACCTGATAAAAGCATGCTCTGAAAAATCACCATAAGCCCTACCCTCTGACGGCTCATTCCTGTAAGCAGCAATAGCGCATAGCTTTTTTCGCACCTTAAAACAAAGGTCAGTATCAGTCCTAGGAGTGCAAACAGGCCACCTGCAACCGAAATTGCAGATATGACTGTGAAGATATAATTTAGTACATTAGTGATGGCCTTGAGTTCTTTAATTGAAGAGAGATGGCTGAAGGTCTGATAATTCATGGAATTGAGCATTGCATCAACTGCCGCCACATCATCTAGCGTTTTAACATAGATCCTGGCCTTGGCAAAATATTTACGGCTCTCATTGAGCTTTGAGCCGTCAGAAAAAATTAAAGGCTCATAACCATCCTTGTAGTCTTCCATGCAGATGAGCGTATTAAAGTTTATGAGTATGCTCTTGTATGGAAGATACTCCTTTTTAAAGGTTCCCTTTAAGACAAAGGGCACAACAGAGTTTACCCTCTCGCCTGAGTTTATCCTGGATACAACAAGTCTGAAGGTATCTCCTGGTTTTAATGAAAGCTCCTCTGCAAGGGTCTCTGACAGATAGGCCTCAGTGTCCTTTAGTGAATCTTCAAGAGAGGATTGAAGTACAACAGGATCTCCTCTGCCTGTAGGCAGAGCTGTCAAATCCCGCTTTATTGCGCCTCTGGCACTGATATCTACAGTAGTGCTCAGTGATCTTGTAAGTGGCATGTAAAAGGCTATTCTACTGTCATTTTTTAAAAGATTAAAAAAGCTCTCATCCAGTTTGTAGCCGGTATTCAGCTTGATCTCAAGATTTACCGGTGAGGACTTCAGATTATTCTCAAGAGTGCTTACTATGCCGTAGCGCAATGAAAATAAGATGAGCAGCGGAGCTATAACCGCCATCATGGTTGCAGTCAGACTTACTGTTAAGAGCTTCTCAAATCTTAAAGACAAAAGTGCAAGCTTAATTATCATGCTCATTTGTCTCCTTTAAAACAAACTCGCCTGTATTTTTCTTAACATAGCGATATTCAAGAGCGCTTAAGCTGAATTTTTTAACTAAAGCAAGATCGTGTGTTACAACAAGTGCTGATACCCCACAATCCTCAGAAAGCTTTACAATATTTGAAAACAGAAGCTCTGCATGCTCAGGATCTAAAGAAGAGGTTGGCTCGTCAATTAATAGAACCTTAGGCTTATGACACAGCGCCTTGAAAAAAACTGCCCTCTGCCGCTGACCTATGGACAGTTCATGCGGATAGCGATCCAAAAGATCTGACATTGAAAACTCATTAAGTTTCTCAAGAATTTCCAAAAAAAGTTTGTCAGTATCAGTCTTTTCCTTTTTTAAACGGTATAAAGATTCACCTGCAAGCTTAAGCTGAAGTTTTAAATTATCCCTAAAGCTAAGATATGGAACAAGACCTCCGCTCTGAGGCATATATCCAAGATAGGCTGAACGAAAAAGCTCCCTCTTTTTTGCTGTCATATGCTGGATATTGTCACTGCCGATAATCAGACTCCCAAAGCTAAAAGAGTCCCTCAAAAGGCCAAGACATTCTAATAAAGTACTCTTTCCGCAGCCGGATACTCCGGTTATGCACATAACACTGCCGCTTTTCAGCTCAAGCCTAGGAAGACTTACTGTATAGGTACTTTGGCCTTCCTTATTCCTGTAGGAATAAAAAAGATCTAAAACCTTATAGGAAATACTGCTCATTAAGGTAATACTTCAAGTGGAATAGGATATACCGCCTCTGAAGGATCCTCATCTTTGTTAAGCTTAATCCAGCGGGAGGCATCATCGTTGCACTGCTGATAGTAACGAAGCTTGTTCTCAAGATCTTCAATTGCCTGATTCTGTTCATCAGGGCCCATACTCGTCCAGGTATCCTCATCTAATTCCTGTATTCTGCTCTTGTATGGAAGATCCTCTAAAAACTCACCTAAAAGGCCAAGCTCCCCTAGCTTCAAAGTGCTCTCTTTACTGATTGAAGCAGGATCTCTTCCTAGGGATACTGCAATTGAACGAAGCTGACTGAACATATTTTCAGGATCTAAAATTCCCTGATTTGCAGAGTCTAAAATCTTTGAGGTTATATCCTTTAGGGAAGACAGTTCTCCTTTTGTCAGCAGCACCACAGGGGTACAGGTTGGCAGGTCATGGGAGACAAGATCTCTGTCACTAAGCCATCCGGTCAGAAATGAAGGGGTTGTGGTTCCGAGTTTTTCTCCAAGATATGCAAGCTGCATTGCATAACCTAAAGCCACAGTATCCTTCTCCATCTGCGTTTTATTTTCCAAAGTTGAAGACTCGCCTACAGCTGACTTGCCTTCTGAGAGAAGTTTTACCTGATGGGTAATGTTATCTGAGAGGGTATCAATCATTTTTCCAAAGCTGTCTACATTACCGGCATCAACAGGATAGTAAAGAGACTTGCTGATTGTCTGGTTATAGGTTAAATCCATATACTGAGCTTTGGCCTTTTCATGATTGCTGTTCCGTTTTCCAGAATCAGTCAAAAGATGCATTGCATAAATAGCTACGCCCTTGTGCGCTGCCTCAACTCTAAGCTCCCTGCTGTCAAGACCTGTACTTGAGAGTTTGTCAGATCCTTTAATACCGCCTGCATCAGTAATCAGAACAATATATCTGCCACCATATTCAGACCAGTCAACCTGTTCTAAAGCGGTGTTGATACCTGCAAAGGAGTCCTCATCAAAATATTTGCTTGAAACATTAGCCTGATTAAGAGCTTCCATCCTGCGGGCAAATTCTTTGTCATCAGTAACATCACCTGGTTTTACAAAAACCTTTGAGGTGTACTCAAGAGCTGGGGTTGCCTTTGTGCTTGATCTAAAGGAGATTAGACCAAAATGAACATTTGAGGACAAACCAAGGTCGCGGATAGACTTTGTAATAGATTTTATGGTCTGCTTGGTTCTGTCAATGTATGGCTGCATTGAAATGCTAGAATCTATAACAAATACAATTGCCGCCTTGAAAATCTTTAACTGATTGTCCTCATCATTTTTAGAATTTTTATTCTCATTCTTT
>JBJEWX010000286.1:0-6532 GCA_051885275.1 Succinivibrio sp.
TTCGCTTAATGTCTGTGTTGCCAAAGCCACTGCTGATGTTATTGTAAAGTGTCTTTCCTTCGGTGTGATTGAGGAGAAAGGAGTTAAGCGAAGGGTAAAGCCAAGTGACATTGCTGTTCTTGTAGCCGATAAGAACCAAAATGGCTATATAGAGAAGGCCTTGAGGGAAAGAAATATTCGCTCGGTATACTTTTCTGATCATAGTTCCGTGCTTGCCAACGTTGAGGTGAAAAACGGTCAGTATCAACAGATAAAGGAAACTGCAGAAGCTGCCAACATCGTTTATTTCATGGAAGCGGTATGCAGCTACTCTCAGATAAGGAATGTATACAGACTGCTCGGTTCATCTCTGATGGGGCTTAACAGAGCAGAATATGAAAAACATATCAACGGCAGATGCTTTGACGATGAAATCACTATCCTCAGGGAATGTCGCAGTAAATGGGAAGAGTATGGCTTTTTCTCTGCTTTCAGTCATTATGCGCAACGACATGATCTGATAAAGAAATTCTTAAGAAGAGAAAACGGTGAAAGAGCATTAACCAACTATTTTCAGATTGCGGAGATCATACAGTCAGTCAATTCAAAAGTAATAGGTTCACAGGCTCAGCTTCTCTGGTTTAAGGAGTGTCTGAAATCTGAGTCTCAGAGCACTTTTAGTGAAGATGACACCAAGAAGAGGTTGGAATCAGAGCAGTCTCTTGTGAAGGTGCTAACCTACTTCATGTCAAAGGGCTTGCAGTTTCCTATTGTACTTATGCCTTATATGTATTCTGATGAGATCAAAGACAAGACAGACATCTGTTATGATCCTGGGATAAATCACCTTGTATATACGGCCGATCGCAGTGTATGCATGGATATCGATGGGCAAAGACTCCCTGCAGACAGGTTGATACGGTCAGCATTATGGCAGGAGCGTACCAGACTTCTTTATGTAGCCATGACCAGAGCTCAGCTTGCCAATTTTGTGTTTTTCGGCATAGAGCATAAAAAAGATAAAGACAAACAGGACGACGATATACAATCATTAAAAACATCAGCTTTATACTCAATAGTTTCATCTTTATCACAAAAAGAAAAAGAGGGGATTTATAACCTAGACCTGTACAGAGAACTGGATGGGGCAAGTTTTGATAACAACCCAGAAAAATACTATCCAGCAGATGAGACTGCACAGAATGAATCCTATGCAGTGTCATCGCTCGATGGCTCTGATGTTGACAGAAGCTTCAGGGTCTCCTCCTATACAGAAATAGCATCAGGTGGTCACAACGACATATTCAGACCTGGTGAGGATGAACCGTATGCTCCTTTAGAGATTGACAGTCAGAGCAGGGTAAAGGATCTTGGGGGCTTTGCCAGAGTAAAGGGCACAAGAATAGGTACCTTTATGCATAAGGCATTAGAGCTGCTCCTGTCACGTGACATCAAGGAACACAACGATCATGATTTTCTCTATGAATTCTCAAAAGAAACTCTGAAAAACGATATTTATGGCATTTTTACAGACACTAGCAGAGATTACTGTTCTGATCTGTCATCATGGCTCTATGACATCATTCATGCAAAACTGCCGGTTGAAACTGCACAGAACTCTTATGCTAGCCTGTGCAGCCTAGGGGCAAAAGACTGTGCAAGAGAGCTTGACTACTATCTGCCATGTGCCCATTTTGACATGAACGTATTCAACAGAATCTGTCAGAAATTCTATAAAGATGTTTTAGAGCAGTTTTCAATTAAGGCAGAGCAGGAGCTCCCCCTTCTGTTCAAGGATGATTTTTCAGGTTACCTGACAGGAAGTCTTGATCTTGTGGCAAGGTTTAATCACAAGGGAGCGGACAGGTACTACCTGTGTGACTACAAGACAAACTACCTAGGAGAGAGCAGGTCCGACTACAGCGTACAGGAGCTTGTAAAATCAATCTTCTCCTCAAGATATGATGTTCAGATCCTCCTTTATTCAGTTGCCCTAAAGCGCTTTTTAAAATTGAACAACAGACTCGATGAGAAGGGGGAGTCTGTAGGAGGAGTGATGTATCTGTACCTAAGAGGCATGAGCGTGAAGGATAGCGGTGAGCTCAGTGATGGCGTGGTGCTTTTATCCCCAGATCCTGCTTTGGTGGATGAACTTGACCGTATGCTGAATGTTTAATAGGAGAAGAGCAATGAAGAAAGAAGATATTGAAAACGAGATCAGATCTTTCATTGAAGCCTATAACACAGCAGATGATCTGACACAGTTCATTGAAAAGTGCATGGAGTTTGGCTTTGTAAAACCTGTTGTCATTTCCATGACAAAGATGTTTGAAAGAACTCTTCCTCATGAAATGTCAAAGGAGCTTGTCTTCTGGCTCATAGCTCTGACCTTAAAGCTTGATGATGGAGATATCTGCATCAGGTGCGACAGGCAGGCATTGAAGGCGCTGTTTGTTGAAAAGCTGCTCTCATCTGATATGAATGCAGAGCTTGTGTGTCAGACTGACGAGTTTGAAGAGCAATCCTTAGAGTCTTTAATTGATGACTTTATTGAAAAGATCACAGCTGATGTGGCTCAACTTGTAAACAGAGCTCCTGATATTATCACTGATGACGTATCAAAGGACTGTCCGCTACTGGCCTACAGACTTAATACTGAAGAGGGCCGAATCTATTTTAGAAGCTACTATGAATATGAAAGGAATGTAGCCTCCTTTATCAGAGAGAAAAGCATCTACAGGGGAGATGAGGCATATGATTTGGCATATTTAAAAGATGCCCTGGACATCCTGTTTCCAGATGAGGAGAGTGGTACAAACTGGCAGAAGATTGCTGCAGGACTGTCAGCCATTTCTGATTTTTCAGTAATCAGTGGTGGACCTGGTACAGGAAAGACCACCACTGTGGTGAAGGTTCTCGCCCTGCTGCTTGCAAAGAGCAGTACGGCTTCTAAGAGAGTGATGCTCTGCGCTCCTACAGGCAAGGCTGCAGCCAGAATGATAGGATCTATTGAAAATCAGTTAAGAGGAAATGGTAATTTCACAGAGGCTGCACGCAGACTCTGCGAGCATATGAATATTGAATATGATGCTCTTGAGGCGGCTCTTCCTAAAATGGCTACCACAGTGCATAAGGCCCTTAAGATCATTCCTCACAGGGAAACACCTCTGTATAACGAGAACAATCATCTGCCATGTGACATTCTGATTGTAGATGAGGTGTCCATGATTTCGCTAAGTCTGTTCTCCAAGCTTATAAAAGCCCTGGGGCCTGAAACAAAGGTGATACTGCTTGGCGATAAGGATCAGCTTTTCTCTGTGGAGCCTGGTACGGTTTTCTCTGATTTATGCTCCTGTCTTAACCATGATAAGGCAATTTCGCAGGACAAGCTTGATGCCCTGTCAGAGATTACAGGCTACAGCAAAGATGAGCTGTCAGTAAAGGGTGTGTGCACAAAATACAATGTGGCACAGTATGTATCAATGCTTGTTAAGTCAAGACGATTCTCATCAGATTCAAAGCTAGGAAAACTCTCAAGAGCGGTAAACACTATAACCTCTGAACATAGGGATCAGATTAAAAACTGGTATGGAGAGGATGGCTATATCGGAATAACATTAAATGAAAGTCAGCTTTTCCTTCCAGACAACGAGGTGAGCGCGCTGTTTATAGAAGACAGCTCACAGTCCTCTTTAAACAGGATCTCAAAATCAGTTGCCAAGGCAACTCTTGATTTTTACGGTGGAGAAAACGAGTATATTTCCTACCTTGCTTCAAAGAATTTCGTGATAGTTTCAGATGATGCTGCCCTGAAGGCCTTTGAGCTTATGGACAGATACAGAGTACTGTGCGCAAACCGTGAAGGAACTCTTGGAGCGGGTGCAATAAATTCAAAGATAAGCTCAATGTTCCAGCGTGTTCTGAAAAAAACACCATTAAAGAGAGACTACGATCCAGAGGAGTTTTTCCCTGGAAAAATCATTCTTGTGACAAAGAATGACAGTATGCTCAACGTGGATAATGGTGATGTGGGTTTTGTTGCCTATGATTCAAATGACGCTGTAGGAGAAGGTCGACTCAAGGTATTCTTCCCGCCAAAAGAAGGATCGGACAGTTCATCTGACAGCCAGTCATCATGTGTCAGAGTCATTTCAACACAGAGACTGAGTGAATACGAAACCGGTTTTGCAATGACCATCCATAAGTCTCAGGGAAGTGAGTATGAGAATGTCTGTCTGGTGCTAGGAGCTGTCATCAATCCTGTAATGTCAAAAGAGCTTATCTATACAGGACTGACCAGAGCAAAGTCAAACAGGAGAGCAGATAACAGCGTATCAGGCGGCAGGGTCAGCATAATCTCGGATAAAAGGACCTTCGAGGAGAGTGTTCTTCGGTATGTCCATCGAGAAAGTGGCCTTGCCTGTATGCTCCTGACAGAATGACAGGCTAGGCCTTTACGGGGCCTATCAGTTTCATTAGGCATCTTGCGCAGTCAAATTCAAGTCTGAATCTTGATTGCCCAATCTCAAGATACAGTGTTTCAGGCTTTACTCTGTGCCGAACAGGGCACAGGTTAAAGCTGTATCTTAAACAGTGCTTTGATACAAGAACACATTCCTCGGCATGCTTTTTCTGAGTCTCATAGGCATATTCAATATCCTCAGCTCCATGCTCAGAGTAGAAATCATAGGCCTTGCGATTGTAGATATTGGCTTTAAATCCAAGGTGTCTTTCACTCTCAGGTAACGCAGGAGCATTTTCAAAGTGATGCTCAACATTAACCTTTTTCATGATTTTTATGCTGTTTAATTTTTCAACAAGATCTCGACGCAGTGTATTTAAGGTACTCTGCGGAATAAAATAGCCTTCATTGAGATTTATCTCAAGACTCTCAAGTTCATAGACACTATCGCCAAGTCTTCCAAGCTTGTCTTCAATTGTAGACTTAAGCCTCTGTACATCCTTTGCTGTCTGCAGAACATCAGGTTTTGCACAAACCAAAGCACAGACACCGGTCTCATCTTTTCCTGTAAGCTCAATGCCACCATTAGTCTCATTGTAGACAAGACTCAGCTTTAGCTTTCTTACAGATGATCTGCCTGCAAGCTGCTTTTCAAACTGAGCATCCTTGTTTCTGTAAAAGACGGTATTTGGTCTGATTGCAGGCAGATCCTGAAAGATCTCAACGGTGTCATCACCAAGAACACTGCTCACCCTGAAACCTTCAAGATTGCCGTCAGCGTCATAGTAGTTAAGCGAATCGCCGTTGTGCAGTGTAACATTCTTAAAGAGTCTGAAGGTCAGATTGTGGCCGTTTGCCTTTACAAGCTTGCCAATTTCAAGACCAACAAATCCAGGTGCGCTGAAGTTTGCGTAATTGTCTTTTTTCTCATTGGTGTTGTATTGAGTAAAGCCGCGGTTGAAACTCTTGTTCACATCAGGTTCAAATGTGGTTCTGACAGTACCGTAGGAACTTCTTTTAAGATCGGTGCGTCTTTGAATAATACTGTCTATGAGTTTTCTGTAATAGGCAGTAACATTGCGCACATAGTTCTCATCTTTAAGACGTCCTTCAATCTTGAAGGAACTGATGCCTGCATCAATGAGCTTTTCAAGGTTGTCTGTCTGATTGAGATCCTTCATTGACAGAAGATATCTGTCCCTTGCAAGACAGTTGCCACTATCATCATAAAGAGACATTGGCACTCTGCAAAGCTGAGCGCATTCACCTCTGTTGGCGCTACGTCCTGTGATGGCAGAACTCAGATAGCATCTGCCGCTGACACCCACGCACAAAGCTCCATGAACAAAAGCCTCAAGCTTTACGCTGGTGTTCTCTCTTATCTGTCGAATCTCATCTAAAGACAGTTCCCTTGCCAGAACTACCTGTGAGAATCCGGCCTTCTCTAAAAAGGCAACCTTCTGAGGTGTTGAGTTGTCCTGCTGAGTACTTGCATGAATTTCAAGAGGAGGCAGAGGGCCGTTGATTAGACCGAGATCCTGAATGATAAGAACATCAACTCCGGCTTCATAGAGGTCAAAAGCCAGCTTTCTGGCGTTTTCAAGTTCAGCATCGGACAGAATGGTGTTGAGCGTAACATGCACTTTTACTGAAAAAAGATGAGCGTATTGGCAGAGAGTCCTGATATCCTCAAGGGAGTTGGGTGCATTTACACGTGCGCCAAATGAAGGTCCTCCGATGTATACGGCATCAGCTCCGCTGTCAATGGCAGCTTTGGCACATTCAAGATTTTTGGCCGGTGCAAGAAGTTCAACAGTGCGCATAGATTTTACCTTGTAGTTAACTTGCGACAATTATATCAGTAGCCTGGAGATTAAGCTAAAAAAGAGAATTAATCATAGGTACACGTTGCCATAAGATTAATAATCCCGGATTAATCTGTAATCAGCAGTAAAGGCAAAAGCGCACAGACAAGGGATCTAAAGAAAAAGGGCAAAAAATTAATAAAAAATAATTTGACAATGATTTTAAAAAGTCTATAATGCATTTCCGTTGTCACGCAAGACAGCAGAAAGTAACCGAGCGTTACAA
>JBJEWX010000287.1:0-1576 GCA_051885275.1 Succinivibrio sp.
AGATTCAACCATGTCACATGGTCTCCACTGATCAAAGTTTGGAAGAATACGTAAAGATGCAATCTGCTCGATAGGCTCATGGGTAGGACCATCCTCACCTACGCCAATTGAGTCGTGAGTGAATACAAACAGGGTTGGAACCTTCATTAAGGCAGCCATACGAAGAGCATTCTTTGCATAGTCAGAGAAGATCAGGAAGGTACCGCCGTATGGACGGAAACCGCCATGTAACTGCATTCCGTTCATTGCAGCGCACATTGCAAATTCTCTAACACCCCAGTGGATGTAGTTACCATTTAACTGACCTGGAAGGATTTCCTTTGACTCTTTGTTCATAGTCAGATTTGATGGTGCAAGATCAGCTGAACCGCCTACAAGCTCTGGCATGATTGAAGCAAAGAAATCAAGAGCAATCTGACCTGCCTTACGAGTTGCAACCTTTGGATCTGGATTATTCTGTAAAGATGCAACATAGCTCTTAGCTTTAGCTGCAAAATCAACTGGAAGCTTGCCTGCAATTCGACGCTCATATTCTGAGGCCAGCTCTGGATACTGAGCCTTGTATTTTGCAAAGAGATCATTCCAGTCAGACTCAAGCTTTGCACCTTTCTCAGTTGCATCCCACTCTTTGTAAATCTCTGCAGGAACTTCAAAAGGACCATACTTCCAGCCTAAAGCAGCCTTAGTTGCAGCAATCTCCTCATCACCTAAAGGAGCACCGTGAGAGGCTGCTGTACCAGCTTTCTTAGGAGAGCCAAAGCCGATTGTTGTCGGACAGATGATGATTGATGGACGGGATAAATCAGCTCTTGCCAGTTCAAGCGCTGCTCTAACCTGAGCACCGTCATTACCGTTCTTAATTTCAATGACCTGCCAGCCGTAGCCCTCAAAACGCTTCTTAGTGTCATCTGCAAACCAGCCCTTTACAGAACCGTCAATTGAAATACCGTTTGAATCATAAAGAGCAATAAGCTTACCAAGACCTAAGGTACCTGCAAGTGAGCATGCCTCATGGGAAATACCTTCCATTAGACAGCCGTCACCCATGAATACGTAGGTAAAGTGATCAACAATATCAAAGCCGTCACGGTTGAACTCTTCAGATAGCATGCGCTCAGCCATTGCCATGCCAACAGCATTACCAATACCCATGCCCAAAGGACCAGTTGTAGTCTCAACACCAGGAACATCACCATGCTCTGGATGACCTGGAGTCTTTGAACCTAGCTGACGGAAATTCTTTAAGTCATCAATTGACAGATCATAGCCTGTTAAATGCAGTAGGGAATAGATGAGCATAGAAGCGTGGCCATTTGACAGAATGAATCTGTCACGGTTTGACCAGTTAGGATTCTTTGGATTGTGCTTTAAGAATCCTCTCCATAGTGCTTCAGCCATATCAGCCATGCCCATAGGTGCGCCTGGATGACCAGACTTAGCCTTCTGAACACCATCCATACTAAGAGCACGAACTGCATTAGCTAACTCTCTGTAATTAGACATAAAAACTCCTCAGAATTTAAGAATTTAAAAAACTTTTCCACTAAAAACCAGCTTACCTTTATCAATTGTCATA
>JBJEWX010000288.1:0-1569 GCA_051885275.1 Succinivibrio sp.
GTAAAACCGTTGGATAGTGATAAACCTAAGGTATCAAAAGCGTAGGCACCAACCGGGAATGTTACTCTTCCTTTTGAGTCAAGAACACCACCTTTATCAACACCGTTAACACCTGCGATACACTGTTTACCTGCATAGGTAGTCTTACAGGCGATACGGGTGATTTCTGCTGACAGCTGAGCAACTTCTTCCTGAATTGCCTGTCTGTCCTGAGTGGTGTTAGTACCGTTGGCTGCCTGAATAGCAAGGGTACGGATTCGCTGCAGCATGGAGGTGGTCTCATCCAGAGCTCCTTCCATAGTCTGACATAGCGCAATGCCGTCATTTGCATTTCTGTTACCCTGCTGCAGACCATTGATCTGAGAGGATAAGCGATCTGAGATCTGGAGACCTGCGGCATCATCTTTAGCAGAATTGATTCTGAAACCTGAAGATAAACGCTGATAGGTTGTATCCAGTGATTTAGTAGCTGCATTTAATCTTCTCTGAGAATTCATTGAAGATGCATTTGTTTGAACATATAGAGCCATTTTATTTTTCTCCCCAAAAAATCCAATATTACTTGGTGTTTTTTCTCTTTAAGATGCTCTCAAGCTGATCTTTTCTCTCCAAAAGATGCAACTGTCTTAAAGATATTTTTATTCATGCTAATTGTGTGCCAATTTTTTAAATAGCTCTTAAATGATTTTTAATTACTTGATAATAAAAGAAAATAATTATTATAAAAATATTTAAAATATTTTTATTTAAAAATTATTTATAAAGTGGCAATAAATTGCCACCCTTTTTAAAACGCTTTTGAATGCTGTTTTGTTTATAAATAATTAAAAAGATATCTTGAGATTTTTGAAAATGCGTTATCAAGTGGATAGGACAAAAGCTTAGAACCTGTTGGAAACTGAATTTTAGATCCAATTTATACAGCAACTCATCTGGAAATATTATCCAAGTTGCTTTAATTTTTCTAAGTTTCTTCATGCATAGCACAACTACAGATTTAATAGTTTATACATCTTAGGATCAAGTAAAAGAAAATACAACGCCAGGTGAATAACTCTAGTGCAGCATAGATATACAGAAACAGGATGGTACGATCGGCAATTAGATAAACAATTGCTAAAGAAAAGATCTTATAAAAAAGCAAATAGAAAAACCGTGCAGATCTTCTGTCAGAAGATTTGACACCATAAAAACAGGACTTCTCAAAAAGGGCCGGTTTTACCCGGCCAATGAGCTTATTAAGCTCAGGAGAGAAACCTTTTATAATATAATCTGTTAAATTAACCTCCATTGAGCAGAGACATTGCAATTGAAGGTCTCTGGTTAGACTGAGTCAGGATAGAGGTTGCAGCCTGCTGAATAATGTTCTGGGCAGACAGATTTGAAGCTTCTTCAGCATAGTCTGCATCACGGATACGTGATCTTGCGTCAGACACATTCTCAGCCACGTTTTCCTGATTTCTAATGGTTGATTCCATTCGGTTTTGAATAGCACCAAGCTCTGCTCGCTTAGAATCAACAACATTTATCAGTTCATCAATTGCTAGAATCGTGTATTGAGCGTTGCAC
>JBJEWX010000289.1:0-6488 GCA_051885275.1 Succinivibrio sp.
TTTAGTTTTTCAGGTAATATCTCTATGAGTTCTCTGCTTCTGATGATATTGGTTCCATTTTCAACAACAATAAGAGAAGTTATATTACTAAGGTCGATATCTTCAAGTTTGCACGAAACAACATAATTAGGTGTAATAATAGCGCAAGTACCATCTTTAAAAGGTAGATTGGTATTACCACTGAAATTCAGCAGAGAACCAAAAACAGAAAATCTTCCTCTCTTTTCATCTGGAATTTGTTTGGCAAGCTCAAATCGATTCTGTTGTTCGTAGGATACTTTTTTATCGAGATCTTCACCATGAAAATCACGAATATACTTCTTCAGTAAGTTTTTTTCCGTTTCTGTTAGGAAATATTTACCACGAATTGGATAAATGCCAACCTCTTCAAGTAGAGATTCGACTGATTTACCTAAAGAAATACCTTTATTTCCTGAATAATTAAGGAGCTTTATCAACTGCTGTCTCTGCTGGTAGGTAATCATGGTTTTATGAACTCTGCTTTACATGACTAAAACTGTTCTTTTTTTTAAAAACTATGTCATTAAAGAAAATATTTCCACTAAAAGTAGGGTGTAAAGACAATTTTATTGGTTCTAAAACTATTTGTACTCTAACCACAGCCGGAAGTTCAAGATAGCGAAGCATCAGAATATAAATCCAATCAACCAGAGATATGTCTAATTCATCGATCTTAAGTAATTTGTATCCCAAGCTTGCACTGAGATCTTTTGTAACCTTACGAGAAAGGGTAGCTTGTACAAATGAATCAACACGTTTCTCAATTTCCGTCTTTTCAGGTTTTACTGTTTGACCTCGATTATCTCTAAACTCGGGGCTCTTTTCTGGAGAGATTTTTTCTTTGATATTATGTTCTGAGAGAGCAATCTCTGCCGCATATTCTCTATAGATGTCAGGAATATCCTCTGCAGAAGGAGACAAATCAGGGAGGTAACACAGTTCAAGAGGTTCACAATCCATAAATTTATCTGGAATATCGTAAGAATCGATATTTGGAATAAAATCAGGCTTGTCCTCATAATTCTTAGCGAAAATATCAATCAGATGATTGTGTTTCAGAGACTGCTTTTCTTGATTAAGTTTATCTATTCTTTTGACAACCTTATCACTTAAAACAGAAAGTTCATTAATACCAACAGCGACTATTTTGGAGAGATCTTTAAAAATAAGACGATTAATCGTAGGATCATCAGACTGAAATTCCTCTTCGAGCTTGCCCACTGTAAGTCTTTTAAAGATTTCGTTTATTTTTCCAAGTTCCGCAGAACAGCGATTCATCTGATACAGTTTTTCGTCAATGTCAGAAACCAGACTGTAATCTTCATCAACAAGATGATAGAAACTGATAATACTATCGTGAAGGTTATCTGTAAGATCAAAAATATAATCACGGACTTCATCCACAGCGTGACTGCGACTACGAAGATCTGCCTTATGATATATTCGATTATACTTAGCAATTGCTTCTTTTAGAGCTTCTAGGTTTTCTGCGATTAAACCATGTCGTTGATGAAAACGGAAATGGCCTTCAAGGTATTCAATAAGGGTTCTTACCTTACCATTCAATCGATATTCCAAATTCTCATCAAGAACGTATAACAGCTTTTGAGATTTCAGTTCTTCAAGGATTTTCTCATCCTCTGTGAAACTTAAGATTCCTGAGTGATTAATACATGCAGAAGATAGCAAATCATAGTGCTTATAAATAGCTTTAGCAGCATTTTTAGGAATGAATTTCGAGACCATCGTTCACCTTACCATAATAAGCTACAGAGGATTTGATTCATCAGAAGGATCTAAAACAGTATTACCATTAGCAGCAAACAGATCGGTCTGATATCCAGGATTATTATCTAAGGATTCCTGACCAAAACCTTCATTCTCAGCTATAAACTCCATATATTCGTATAAACGAGTCCATTTTGCTGTTGCTTTATAGATTAGACCATCATTAACATCTACAAGATATTCATCCTTAACAAGCTGTTTTAAGACAGACTGCAGAATCCTTTTTATGTCGGTCATATTGGCCTGATTACCGGAACATAAAGAATTTGCAACTTCCTTTAGCTGATTTCTGGGAAATTCTGATTCCTCGAGTGAAGCGATAAGTTCAGAAGGTTTAATAATATCATTAGCCTCAATTGGTCTTATATCCCTACTGCAGCTTCTAACGATTCGCATCCATTTTACAAACGGCTCTAGCTGATATGCTGCTTCTTTAAGCTTTGCTCTTGCTGTGTTTTTTGCCTGAAGAGACCCTTTATCCAAGACTACACAGTAAAAGCCATTATCATCAGAAGTATGCACAAGTTTTCTGTTTATGTTGCCAAGAAATAATTGGATTCGCTCTTCATTTGAGATTTCACCTGGTTCATTTGGTTCTAATATATAACGGTATAAATCAGGACATAGAACACTACAGATAATCTTTCCCTGAAGAAGAAATTCAATACATTTAGTGAAGCGGTTATTTGAAGATAATTCCATAATATTTATACTCCATCAGCTAGCATTTCAATCAGAGGATTATCTGGCTGTTCCTCATAACCTTCTACACAGCGGCTTACACCTTCTGTTTTTGAAACAAAGTTTTTAGATTCAAATAACTGTACTTTATCTGGTGAAATATTCGGTTGTGCACAGAATAGATAAATACCGTAATTCTCTGTCATAGAAAACAGTCTCTGGAGATTATCGTTATAGATTTCTCCAATCTCATCCAAAGGCCAATGGACTTTAATATTATTATTTGGACACAGCATACGGGTTAATCCACAGAAAATAACATTAATGGCAAGTTTTGTTTCGCCAGTAGATCCTGCAGTAGATAAATCCTTGTCCTGACGGACAACAATATGTCTGCCATTGATATTCATTGATATATCAAGCTCAATTAAGGATTTAACATCTGTTTTGATCTCATTATTAACGAAAGCATCCATTACCAATCGATAGCTTTTTACAAGCTCATCGGAAGGCTGACTTAGATTTTCTGGGTTCTTATTTGATAATTCCCATTCGTAATAGAAGTCAGATAACCTCTTTAATCTAGGGTAGATCTCCAACCTCTCAATTTTAGAAACAAGGGCAATTTTAATATCAGTAATTGTTTCTAACGGATTTTCTGAAGAAAGTTTTTTCTCGAAATTATTGGAAACTGCTCTTACAACACGATTAAAATGCTGCAAATTCTCATAGAAGTTTGTAAACTTTATGGCTGTAGAAGCGAAACTTGTAAAGATCGTGTTTTTAATATCGTTAAAATCCTTTGACAGGAACTCTTCTAGTCGGTCTGTTAAGGCAAAGAAATATCTGTTGTCTTTAATACCGGTTTCACTGTCATCATATTTTTTATTGACAGATTCATATATCTGATTCCAGATTCCAGCGATGACGTTATTTTTTCCTGTCTGATTTTCCATAACAGAGCTGAAATCTCGAACTTTACGAATTAAGCTTGATAGTTTTGTTTTAACATCGCCTAATTTCTCTTTGCAACTGGACATTAAACTATCAACAGACAGATTCTCAGGAAGATATTCTTTATCTTCAATCTCAGGTGAATATTCCTTTAGAGCAACTGAGTTGTCATCAAGGAACTTTTCAATATTCTCACAATCTTTTTTTAATTGTTTTCTGCTTTCAGAAAGAGAATTTATTTCATTCCTAATAGGTGAGGTTTCATCATTTAATTTCTGATCTTCTTCTTCAATCTGATGCTCATATTCGCTAACCTCAACAGAAACTTTATTTAATAGGTCTCGATGTGCTTCTAACTGACTATATTCTCCAATTATAAAGTTGTCATATTCCACAACATCTTTCTGGTAGGATTGAATTTTATTACATAGATTCTGAGCTTCATTAAACTCATCCCGAGCAGATAGAAGTTTCTTGTTTATCCCAGAACGAATTAACTCAGCATTATAATTAAGAGCAATTTCTTCGAGTTTTTTCTTATATTCATCATCAATAGAATTGAGACGTTGTTGGATATTATTTCGTTCAACTCTTAAAGGCCTAAGTTTTTCATCATAGTCAGCCCTACAATCAAACTCTCGTTTATTTTTTAAAGTTGCAAGCTGCTCTTTATAGTTAACATAACTTAATTCTAGAGCATCTAGTGCCCCTTTTATGTCTGAAATGTGTTTATTAAGGAACTCAACTCTATTTTTACAGTTTTCTTTGTATTCCTGTTCAAGATTAGCTTTGCCTTCCTTTGCCAGATTTAAAGAGCATTCAAGGCTAATTACTTCCCTTTTTAAATCAGATAACTCATTATCTGATTCAGTTAAGGTTTGTCTTTTTTGTTTAATTAGGTTTTCTTGTTTATTTAAAATAGGTTGTAACTCATCAAGTTCAAGACTTAATTTTGCAATCTTATCCTCAAGTTCTTGTCTAGGTTTTATATATTCAGGAACGGTAATATTATCAAGGTCTAGACAAATGCCAAACAAGCTATTACTTTGTTCTTCAATATAAGGGTGCAAGCCATCTTTAAAAAGAAGTTCTTTTCTGATCACTTTACCAACGTTATCTCTCCATTCTGGAGTATTCTTTTCCATAAAACCTATAAGGGAAGATTCAGAAGGATTAAGCTGCTTTTTAAGATCTCCAAGTTGACTTTGGATCTGATTTTTATTATTCAATATAGAAGAACATTCATTCTCTAGCTTTAGAATGCCGTTTTTAATATTCTCGATCTCAGTATGTTTTTCAGATTGAATCTTTAGATTATTCTTAAGCAGAAGATCGTATCTATCGATATCATTTTGAGCGTTTTCCAGATTAATATTTTCTTCTGAAGAAAATTTGCTTTCAGATAAACGTTGATCTTGTAGAGTAGAGAGCTGATTTATATAGTTATCTTTTTTCTCTTTATATAGAGACTCTGAAGAATCTAGCTTCTCTTTAAAATTAACTCTGATTGTATCAAGTTTTGTTTCACAATCTTTTTCTGTGGAACTGATTTTATCGTTTACATTTGCCAGGTTAAGATTTAGTTCATTAACTATTTGTGCTTTTTCTTCATACAAATCTTTTTCGCGTTCTGTTTTTAGGAGCTCAAGAGGAGTTATTTTGTCTTTGTAGTCCTGTTGTAGCTTTTTATAATTATTTGCCAGACGGTCTTTTTCTTGTGTATACAATGGGAGCTGATGATACTGTTCAGATTTTGTTTCTAAATCATTTTCATCAAAAGCTTCTTTTTTCTTTATAACGTCATTTATTATTTCTGAATAATTTTTTTGAGAAATTTCTGCCTGAGATTTTTTTTTCTTTAGTTCTTCTAAAGATTTTGAATATTTCTCTTCAATCTGCTCCAAAGCTTGTTTTTTTGAAGAAATCTGTGTTGCAAGATAAGAAATATTCTGAGTATAGTCATCTTTAAGAGAAGACAATCTCTTTTCACATTCTTTAATCACGCCCCAGTTATCAGCAATCTGCTTTTTAATTAATACTGCCTGATAATACTTTTCTTTGTTATTACTTAATATAGCAACAGCTTCAAGTTCATCAATATGAGAAAGACTGTTATTGGTTTTGGGAAGCTCAAGGTTAACCTGATTAGATACATAGCAGTCAGTAAGCATCTGACTCAATTCATCTAACAGATGTGTATTATCAGAAAGCATTACAGCTGTAAGAGAGGCAAGATGACGGATCTCTTCATTTGATTCGCACAAAGAAAAACGAGAAGCTTCAAGAGCATAAGATCTATTATCTTTGTTTTTATAGATTACATCTCGATTGTTCATCAGGATAGCCTGATAAAGATTAGAACTATCTATCAATTTTGATACTGTACACTGCTCATTGAATCTTACATACTGCTTAATCCACTGTTCTGTACTGTTAAGTTTTCTTAAATTATCTAATGATTCACTAGAGAATAAGATTTTCTCAGCATCTCCATCAACAAAACAATAACGGTATGAATCATTATGCCTGAATATAATTGAATTCTTCTTTTGGCCTTTTTTCAAGTATTCAAAAACAATCACGGAAGTGGAGTAAGGGAGATAGAAATCTACAAAAGAAGACTTATTTCCTCGCTGATAAAACAAGGTATTTGGTGTTAAGCCATAGAAAATAGGAACCAGATTGATAATTGATGTTTTTCCGGCACCGTTATTTCCAAAATTAACAGTATGCCCCTTACAAGAAATCTGAGTAAGGACTCCTGAAAAAATTGAATTATTAAGATAGATATTTAAAAGACCTGACTGATTCAAAAGCTCTTCTTCCATAATTTCCCTTTTAAAGAAACAAATTCTGTAAACTACTCAGAACGGTAGCACTTAAAAAGAATTGTTTTGAGTATTTTGACTGACTTTTACAGTCAGTTTGTTCTTTTATAATTTACATTGTGAATTGTCTCACATTCCTGTCTAAAATGCTTTTTTATTTGCATTTAGCAGGAATAGCCCGTATTGCTCATATAACGCGAATACAGCGACGTTTTT
>JBJEWX010000290.1:0-6421 GCA_051885275.1 Succinivibrio sp.
TATTGCTCACCGACAGATTATTAATGATTTAGGTTATGTTGAGCATGATCTCAATGAAATAGGAACAAATGTCATCAAGGCAGTGAAAGCTATTGTTGACAAAGACAAAAGCAGAAAAAACTCTATTGCCGCAGTTGGTATTTCTGTTCAGAGAGAGACTGTTGGCGCATGGAGAAAATCAACTCTTGAGCCTCTGTACAATGCAATAGTTTGGCAGTGTGCCAGAGGAGCTGCTTTTGTTGGAACAGAGGAGGTAAAGTCTAAGGCTTCAAGAATAAGAGCAATTACAGGTCTTGAGCTATCTGAGTACTTCTCAGCGGCAAAGATAACCTGGCTTGTTGATAATGTTCCACAGGTAAAACAGGCTGCAAAAGAGCATGATCTGGCAATTGGCAATATCGATGCATTCCTGATTTCTTTTTTAACAAAGGGCAGAAGCTTTTATACCGAGCCTTCAAATGCTTCAAGAACCCAGCTAATGGATATCAAATCGCTAAAGTGGTCTGATGAATTATGCAGATTATTTAAGGTTCCAATAGAGTCTCTGCCACCTATAAAGGATTCTGACAGTGTCTTTGGATATACCTCGTTTTATGGTGTACTAGACAATGAAGTTCCAATCAGAGCGGTTATAGGTGATTCACAGGGAGCTTTGTTTGGTCATGGCTGTCTGAAAAGCGGTCAGGTGAAAACCACCTACGGTACCGGATCTTCTATTATGATGAATTCAGGATCACAGGTTTCAGAATGCAAGAGAGGTATAGTCAATTCAGTAGGTTGGAGACGACAGGGAAAAACCACTTATGTTCTTGAGGGAAATATAAATTATTCTGCTGGAATCATCAGTTATCTGAAGGATGATATGCAGCTGATAAGTTCTCCTTCAGAGACTGAAGAGCTGGCCCGTAAAGCCAACATACACGATCATAGTTATTTTGTTCCTGCACTCTCTGGTTTAGGGGCTCCTTATTTTAATGGAAAGGTACGTGGCTGCATTCTTGGAATGAGCAGAGTAACCGGAAAGAATGAAATAGTAAGGGCAGCCCTAGATTCAATTGCCTATCAGGTAACAGATGTTCTTGATCTGATCTGCAGATCGTCTGATGTACCTGTAAGTGAGCTTAACGTGGATGGAGGAGCTACAAAGAACGGATATTTAATGCAGATACAGTCTGATCTTTCAAATCTGCCTGTAAAGGTTCCATCTCAGGCAGAGCTTTCCGGAACAGGAGCTGCCTACATGGCAGGTATAGCATGTGGTTTATACAGTGAATCCATTCTTGAAAATGAGAATGTTCAGTCAGTATATACTCCATCATGTGCTGAATCTGTCCGTAAAAGTATGGTTGATGGCTGGCATAAAGCAGTAAAGGCTGCTATTGCATATTCAGAATAGAAAGTTTTACTAGTTTCGATGTTATTGATGCTTTGTGCATGTTAGCGCAGGTTTGATGAATTTCTGATCTGCGCTTTTTTTTGCTATCTCACCTCTCTTACTTTTCTGATAAGCAAAAGAGCTGCTAGCAGGGATGGAAAAATAAAAGCGCTAAGTGCGTATTCTAGACCAATAAAATCCCCAAGCAGTCCGATTAAAACTGAGATTGCATAGCCAATTCCAAAAGTAAATCCAAGCATCATTGATGTGGCAAAAGAATCTGCATGAGGAATCAGTTTTTGAGCCCATACAATAGCGGGAGGGGTTGAGGCGTAAAGTCCGATTCCTGACAGAAAGACACTGATATAGGAAACAAGAGAATCATCTGCCCTGCTTAAAAAGATGATCATCATACAAATAGTAAGAAGGTATGATGAGGAGATAAGCGTTTTAAGTCTGAATCTAGAGGCTACAACTCCAACAAGTAAACCACCAAAAGCGGTTCCTATAAGCAGCGTCATCAGAACTGAAGATGCTGATACAGAGCTTATTCCCTTTGCTGTAAACATTAGGGGGATATAGAGTACTAGCGCACAGTAGCATACAGCTCTAAGTCCGATAGACAAAACCAGTTTTAGAAAATCATGGTTATGCAGTATTGCTGACAATGTAATCAGGTCAGATCTGCTTTTTGAAACAGGTTTTATATAAAGTTTCTGTCTGATGATGATCAAGGTAAAGACAATGGGAAGAGCAGCAAGGCAAATAAGCTTTTCCGGTGAAAAATACTCAAGATATATGGCTGTTGCAAATGGCGCAACTGCAAAGCCTATATTTCCTCCTAATATAAATATGCTAGTTGCGAGAACTTCTTTGCCTTTTGGAGTAATTAAAGGAACCATACCACCTGCAATTGGATGAAATCCAGAGGAGCATATGCCTGAGAGCAGGATAATTAAAGTAAGCATAAACACGCTGTTGCAAAGCCCTACTGCACTTGACAGTATTCCTCCTAGCAGGATTGACAGTGGCAGAATAAAACCAAGATTTTTTTTGTCGGCTAAAAGTCCGATTGGCGCCTGTAATAAAGAGGCTGTGATCTGGAAGATCATATACAGTACGCCACACTGGGAATAGGAAAAATCGAATTTTAAGGCTAGAAGGGGTAGCATCACAGGCAGCAGGTTACAGTAAAAATCACCTACAAAATGTGCTCCGCTTGCTACAAAAATATTAGGCCATCCTCTTTGAGGACAGCCTTTGATGGATAAGCTTATCATAAAAGATTACTGAGAGTTTTTGTGAAGTATTGATAATAACTCTTCTTTGGAAAACTCATAGACTCTACCGCAATGCTGGCAGGTCATAGAGGCTTTTCCGTCCTTGTCAATCAGCTGTTTTAGTTCATCTGTGCTGATTTTTGAAAGGGCGCTTTCACATCTTTCCTTTGAACAAAGACATTTAAACATAACTCCCTGTTGACCAAACACTTTTACATCCTCGTGAGCGTAGAGCCTGCCTAAAGTTTCCTCAAGCCCAAGAGCGTACAGTTCCTGTTCTGTAATAGTGTCTGTTAGAATACTCAAATGCTCAAGAGATTGTGTATTGTCCTTTATTTCAGGAATAATCTGTAAAAGAATTCCTGCTGCAAATTTAGCCTGAACATTGCTCCTGATGAAGAATCTTGTTGGCAACTGCTGAGATTCTTTAAAGTAATCCTCAAGGGTAGCGCTGATTGAATCGGTATTTATAGAGACAATTCCTTGCCATTTCTGACCGTTTTTAGGGAAAACAGATATAACAAGAACACTATCTGTACCACAAAGCTCTAGCAATGTTGCATCATCTTTAAGTTCTGCTCCTTCCTTGAGGGCAGCTGAGCCGTAAAATGAAAGATCCTGTCTTATATTGATGAGTGCGTATTTAAGTGGAGATGAATTACCGCCTCTAAGCTGCACCATGATTTCTGAACCATCTTTAAGAGTAGATGCAACAAGTACTGATGCTACAGACATTTCCATCATGACTTTCTTTACGCACTTTGGGTAGGAATCATGAAGCAGGTGTTCAAAGGGAGTCTGCAGTTTTACAATATCACCTCTGACTCCGTGGTTGTCAAATATAAATCTTTCTATATTATTGCAATCTGTAGGTTGCATATTTTTTTACCATCCGTATTTTATATTTATCAGTGTTCTTCTTTCTTTTTTATTTGGCTTTTCCTCTGGATGAGGAGAAAGAAGAGCATTGATTTTTATCTGTTCTAACTGTTTTTCTCTGGATCTGATACTTTCTTGAGTTTCCTCATACAGAAGCATAGCCTGACAAGCAGGACCTCTCTGATCCGAAATTTTTTGAACTATTACCTCTTTTCTGAGATTTCCCTGAAGCAACTTAACTGTCGCACCAACCTCAACTATTCTCGAAGGTTTCGCCTTTACACCATTGTAATCAACTTTTCCGCCCTCTATCATTGCTCTGGCAATGCTTCTTGTTTTATAAAACCTGGCAGCCCAAAGCCACTTATCTAGTCTGACATCTGTCTGTGCATTATTTTTAGGCATTAATTACCTTCTTCTTGAGGATTAAGAAAAAATACTCTTCAGGTGATAAAGTATACCAATGAATTACAGAAAATAGGTGGTGACTATGGATCTTTCTTTATTAAACAGAGAGCCTCCTGTTGTAAAGGCAAGAAGAAGGGAAAAAGTATCAAATCTTTTTACAGTGGAGTCTCTTGATCTGCAGTTTTCAAACAACAGGCAGGTTACATATGAGAGAATCGCAGGTGGAAACGGAGCAGTATTAGCAGTACCTTTTGATGGAAAGTACTTTTATCTGACCAGTGAATATGCCTGTGGTTTTGAAAGATATGAGCTTGG
Organism: Succinivibrio sp.; assembly: GCA_051885275.1. Classification (GTDB taxonomy): domain Bacteria; phylum Pseudomonadota; class Gammaproteobacteria; order Enterobacterales; family Succinivibrionaceae; genus Succinivibrio. The sequence continues at coordinate 4,258 of JBJEWX010000290.1, forward strand.
ATTTGTAAAGGGCAAAATAGATTTAAATGAAACTCCTAAAGACGCCTGCAACCGAGAGCTTAAAGAAGAAATAGGCTTTGGAGCACGAACAATCCGTACTTTAAAAAACGAGATGACCATAGCTCCGGGCATGATCCAGCTTAAGATGTTTACCTTTCTATGCACTGATCTGTTCCCAATGCAATTAGAGGGGGATGAGCCTGAGCCTATCGGCATTGTGAAGGTTACACCAAAAGAAGCAAAGGATCTTATTTTTGACAGAGAATCACCTTTAACAGAAGCAAGGTCAATAGCAGCATTAACTCTATCTCTAAATCTTTTAGGAATGCTTTAACAGTTAATGTCTTTTTTTTGTAGTAAGCTGAAATTTTTGGGTATATTTGTGGCAGAATTGTCATTCCTAGCAAAAGATAATTAATACTTGTTTAAAAGTTGTTTGCTAGCAGTATAAATCTGTTTATTTTTTATTAACACTAATTGCTAGGTCAAAAGCCTAGCACATCGCATGGGAGCTTGTGATGCGTCATTTATTAACTGGCTTTGAATTCAGCCAAGACGAGTATTTGGACATTTTAGAAACAGCCGCTTCAATGAAGAAGGATCCTTCAAAGTACAATCAGGTTCTTGCAGGACGGAGTGGTGCTATTATGTTCGAAAAGCCTTCCTTGAGAACAAGAACAACTTTTGAACTTGCTTTTTACCGTTTAGGTGGCCATGGAGTTTACCTTGATCTTCAGAATGGAGAATTAGGAAAGAGAGAGACAATTGCAGATTATTCCCGTAATCTGTGTCGTTGGGTAGACTGTCTTGTCGGCAGAGTATTTGCTCAGAGCACACTTGAAGAACTGGCCAAATACGGCTCTGTACCTGTAGTAAATGCTCTATCTGATCTTTATCATCCTGCTCAGGCGATGGCAGATTATCTGACTATTAAAGAGCACTTAGGTAAAATCAAGGGTGTCAAGGTTGCCTACGTCGGAGATGGTAACAACGTGACTAATTCTCTGTTTGTTGCAGGTGCAATTCTAGGTGCAAATGTTACCTGTTTCAGCCCTGAAAACTGTTCTCCTGATGCTGCAGTATTCATTAAGGCAAATGAGATTGCCAAGAAGAATGGATGCACGCTCAATGTTGAAAATGATATCAGCAAGTTAAGAGATTTTGATGTTGTATATACTGATACCTGGGTTTCAATGGGAGATAATACACCTCTTGATACTGTAAGGAAGAAGTATATGCCTTATCAGGTAAACAATGCTTTGGTTGAACAGTCAGGAGCAAAGATTGTTATGCACTGTCTTCCTGCACACAGAGGCTATGAGATTACAGATGAAGTGATGGATGGTCCAAAGCCTGTGGTTTTTGATGAGGCGGAAAACCGTTTACATATTCATATGGCAGTTCTTGCCAAACTAATTAATGCTTAATCACTGAGGATATAAAGCAATGTTAAAACACGAAAACAAGCACTATAAGAAAGTAGTATTAGCATATTCTGGTGGTCTTGACACTTCTACAATTGTGCCTTGGCTTAAGGAAAACTACGGCGATTGCGAGGTTATCTGTTTCGTAGCAGACGTAGGTCAGGAAAGAGAAGATCTTGATGGAATCGAGCAGAAAGCCATTGCTTCAGGTGCAAGCAAGTGCGTTGTAAAGGATTTACGTGAAGATTTCGTAAAGGACTACGTTTTCGAAATGATGAAAACCGGTGCTTTATATGAAGGTGAATATTTATTAGGCACAGCCATTGCTCGTCCTATCATTGCTAAGGCAATGGTTGAGTGTGCTCTGGCCGAAGGTGCAGATGCAATTGCTCACGGCGCTACCGGTAAGGGTAATGATCAGGTTCGTTTTGAATCTGCAGTAGCTGCATTAGCTCCTCAGCTTGATGTTATTGCTCCATGGCGAATTTGGGATATGCAGTCAAGAGAAGAGCTGTTAGCTTACTGTGAGGCTCACAACGTACCATGTAAGGCAACTCTCAAGAAGATTTACAGCCGTGACGCAAACTGCCTCCACATTTCAACAGAGGGTGGCGAGCTTGAGAATACATGGAATGCTCCTTCAGAGAATGTATGGGTATGGACAACAGATCCTGAGAAAGCTCCTGATACACCTGAGACCTTTGAGTTAACCATCAGTAATGGTATCGTAACTGAGATTA
>JBJEWX010000291.1:0-6390 GCA_051885275.1 Succinivibrio sp.
TAATAATTGTAAGAAAAGACAATATAGTACACATGTGTGAGAAAAAGTTTTACAACGACGAATTTGAAGTTGATAAGGATTACCACTTAATTCTAGAAAGACGAAAAAAAATGCTCCGAGAACAAATCCCCAAAAGAGCAACAATACACTGATAACAACGTATTGATTAAGAAAAACAAATTATTTTGGTGATTTTGTTCATGTATTAACAATTGATCAGCTATTTGAAAATTAACACAAGAAAACAGAATTGAAACAGCTCTCTTCATGCTGCATCAAGGAGTTAGAGGCTTTGGTGGAGGTGCAGGGACTTGAACCCTGGTCCCAAAAGACTGCAACTTCGGCGCTACATGTTTAGGCAATCTTTGATCTTAGTGCCCGCTGCGGACCGCCACGCCACAAAGCACCCAGTCTGTAAACTCATTTAATGCTTCAACCACAGACGGGGCATCCACACGATCTAGTGAAGAACCGACCCCAGTACGACTAAGTGTCACTAGAAAGACTTAGAACTGAGGGCTCTGAAGCAGGTTATTAAGCTGCCAGTGCGTAGGTTTCGTCGTTTGCGACTATTTTTATGCGACTTTTTTACAAGCTTTCGCCACTTGACATGCTCCTAGGAATTCGTGCTTCCGGTCGAAACCAAAATCACCCCCAAGAAAATAAGATCATTAAAACAGATCCTTTAAGATTTCCATTCCTCTTAGGAACGGAATAATATTTAATTCTAGCACTATTTTTAATTTCTGTAAAACAGGCATAAGCTAAATACCTGTATGTTTTTGAAACGACTATTCGTATCTGCTCTTTTTTGGTCATCATGTTCAATATTTTTTTTCTTTTGCTATAATGTTCACACTTTATTAGGCTGGCTATTTCCCCTTTAACTAGCCTGATTAACTATCTTTTCCCTTATTTTTTTTTGTATTTCAAGTCTGACTGTTCAGGCTTTGGGATTTTATTTTTTATGAAAACAGCAAATCCATTTGTGCCTGCTTTCTTAACCTGTATGCGTGAAGGCTACTCATTTAGCCTTTTTCGTGCAGATGTTATTGCGGGTCTTACAGTAGCAATCGTTGCTCTTCCTTTGGCCATGGCTATGGCTGTAGCTTCAGGTGCATCTCCTGATAAGGGTCTTGTAACCGCTGTTGTAGCAGGTTTCTTTATATCTCTTTTAGGTGGTTCAAGAGTTCAGATTGGCGGTCCTACCGGTGCCTTCGTAGTAGTTATTTTTGATGTCATTCAGAGATTCGGTTTTAACGGACTTATTCTTGCTTCTATTATGGCTGGAATGATTCTTATCATTGCCGGTTACGCAAAATTAGGCAAGCTCATCAAATATATCCCTTACCCTGTTATTACAGGATTTACCACAGGCATTGCTGTTATCATCGCCTCATCTCAGGTAAAGGATTTTCTTGGTCTTACAGAAAAAAATATTCCTGCTGATTTTTTGAATAAGTGGGCTGTATACTTCAGTCATATCGATCAGACAAGCCTAAGCGCAGTATTATTAGGCGCTCTTGGATTGGCAACCATTATTATCTGCAAGAAGATTTCTCCTAAGATCCCTTCTTACCTGGTATCTATTCTCTTAATTTCAGTTTTGGCTTTCGCCTTTTCAATGCCTGTTGATACTATAGGCAGCAGATTTCCTAACCTGCCAACAGGTCTGCCTTCTCCTGTATGGCCTCAATTCTCTCTAGAACAGATAAGAGAACTTGTTCCTTCAGCTTTTACAATTGCCTTCCTTGCAGGTATTGAAGCTTTGCTTTCTGCGGTTGTTGCTGACGGGCTCATTGGCCACAAGCATTCATTAAATCAGGAACTTATTGGTCAGGGTGTTGCAAACATAGCCTCCGGTATCTTTGGCGGTATTCCTGCTACCGGCGCTATTGCAAGAACTGCAACTAACATTAAGGCAGGCGGAAGAACTCCTGTTGCAGGTATTTTCCATGCAGTTTTCCTGCTGGTATTCCTCTACACCGCAATGGACATTCTCGCCTATATTCCAATGACAGCGCTTGCTGCCGTACTGTTTATGGTTTCCTGGGGAATGTCAGACCTCAAACACTTTATTCAGATAGCTAAGATTAGCCCTTCTGACAGAACAATTCTCTTCCTAACATTCCTTCTGACTGTTATGGTTGATCTTACCGTGGCAATTGGTGTAGGTGTTACCTTTGCTTCTCTGCTGTTTATGAGACATATGGCTCGCTCTGTGGAAGTCAGAAGACAGAACCACAGATCTGAATATGAATCTCAGGATGGTGATACAGTTGCTGACGATGATATCGAAATTCCAGATGACGTGATTGTTCTGCAGATCAACGGTCCGCTGTTCTACGGTTTTGCGGCTGAATTCTGCGATAAGTTAAAATCTCTTGAGCAAATGCCAAGGATCCTTATCCTAAGAATGAGATTCATGCCTTATCTGGATGCTTCTGGTGAAAATTCCATCGAGGATATCATCAAGATTTGTAGAGAACACAAAACATACGTTATCTTCTCTGCTGTTCGCCCTCAGCCTCGTGCTATTCTTCAGAAGGCTGGTATCCACAAGAATTTAGATGGTGCAATCGCTGTTGATTTTGAGCATGCTCTGGCTATGGCTAAAGAATTATTGGCAGATCCTGAGTTTACCAAAAAACATATCGATCCTACCTGCCATTAACTATGGTCAATAAGCTCCCCTGCCTGTGCTTGGGAGCAAAAAAATGCTGAAACATTTTTGTCTCAGCATTTTTTTTAAGAACTCTTATCTAAAGCTCTTTTTCATAATTCTCTCTTTATCTCTTGCCCACTGCTTGTCCTTTATGGAATCCCTCTTGTCATGTTCCATCTTACCACGGCAGACACCTATCTCTAATTTTGCCCAGGATCCCTTCCAGTACATTTTCAATGGGATAAGAGTATAACCCTGCCTCTGAACACTTCCTGCAAGCCTGTCTATTTCTCTTCTAGACAGCAAAAGCTTTCTTGTGCGGGTAGGATCACTTACTACAAAAGCACAGCTGGTTTTTAAAGGATTTATTATGGAGCCCAGCATAATTATCTCTCCATCCTTTACTGTTACATAGGCTTCAGAAATATTACACTTTCCAGCTCTTAAGGCCTTAACCTCCCATCCCTGCAGAGATAAACCAGCCTCATAACGCTCTTCAATAAAATACTCAAATGATGCTTTTCTGTTAACAGCAATTACGCTACTTGCTGCCTTTTCTTTCTTTGCCACTCTAATAGCCTCAAAATCTGTTCTCTTTTTTCATCTGCACTGTGCACTTTATGGCTTTTTATCAGCAGATTCTTACTTAATCAACTTATTTAACGTCGCATTACTATATCAAATCACACAAAATCTGTAAAAACCACCAGGATTCTTACTAACACTATGTGATACTGATTTCTTTTACTTCAATTCTGCAAATTTTACTATAATTGAAAGGTGGACCCTAAAAAAATTTGAGCAGGCCCCCATCTATTAAAGATAAAATATGTAACTGCTTCAAATTCTCTAAAAAAAATTGTAATGGTACCGATATTTTCAAATACAATACGCAAAGTTGTTTACTATTAATAATATACTTATCTAAAATCGTAAATTATGGTTTGATACAACCGAATGTTGCGGAAAGAGCTAGAGGCTGTATATGGAAAATAACAACACTACCAATGATGTAGCAGATAATGAGATTTCTGTTGAACAGACTACATCTGTAGATCAGACAAACAACACTACTGAACAATCTTCTAATTTGGAAAATGATTCTTTAGCCTCTTCAATAGCAGTGAACCATACTTACAAATCTGCCCCATTTTTAAAATCACTGCTTACTCTAAAATTTGGAGATATCTCTATCGTTCAGAGAATTATTGCTTCATTTGCAATCTCTGTCACCATATTTGCTGTAGGTTCAATATGCATTATTTCCAATGTAAAGTCCTATGTATCTCAGAAAAATAGCATAGAATACCTCCACGTTGATTTAAACAGTATCAATTCCGCCTTAGTTGAACTTCAAGATAAGAAAAACAGTTCAGTGGCATTAAACAATGCTAAAAATGCTGTCAATAATCTGCAGTCAATTCTAAATTCTGAAGAACAAAACAAGTTCTTCATGCTAAATGACAGAACCAGAAGAATTAAAAGCTCTCTTATAAACCTGACTGATAACCTACAGAGAGTTCTTTCAAAACCTAATGACCAGAGCAGCTACCTAGATGAGATAAAAAAGTCTGTTTCAGTTCTCTCAGAGATTGACACTCTTATTGAAACTGGTGAGCTTGATGTTCAGGGCTATAATAAGGTTTTGTATACTCTTTACGCTGTACTTATCATTACTATCGCCTTTTCCATTCTGCAATCAATCTTCCTCTCTAAATCTTTGAACAGTGAGGTAAAGCATGTATGGAAATCCTTACTCAAACTTGCCTCTGGCGATTTTAGAAGAAGTACCGACCGAGTAAACCGCAAAAACGAAATCGGAAGTATAGACGGACTTGTTGATACCGTAGCAATGTCTATGCAGAAAACAGTTTCTAAATTAAACAGCGATTTCAGTCAGATGGTTGATATGGTTAACTACAACTCCACCCTGCTTGACAACACTGCAGATGCAATGGCCACACAAAGAAGCAAGGCCCACTCTGTGGCAATGGCTACCTCAAACATGGAACAGACCATTGAAAAGGTTACCGATTTTGCCAGATCAACCCTTTCAGAAGTTCAGACCGCTGAGGTTGCTTCTGACACCTGCCGATGCACCATGCAGGACAACATCACAACTAATCACTCACTTGCAGATAAACTAAGAAATACTTCAATTGCTATTTCAAAAATCAATGAAATGGGTGAGCAGATTAACTCTATCGTTAAAACCATTGCCGCAATTGCCGATCAGACCAATCTTTTAGCTCTAAATGCCACAATTGAGGCCGCCCGTTCAGGTGAACATGGCAAGGGCTTTGCTGTTGTGGCTAATGAAGTTCGTGATTTAGCCAAGAAAACAGCAACTTCAACTGACGAGGTTACAGATACCATTTCAAATCTTTCTAAGGCTGTGGAGAACTGCGTTAAGGTAGTTGCCTCCTGTGAGGAGGAAATGAATAACTCAGTTCAGCAGAGCTCTAAGGCAAATTCTGCAATTGAAGAGATTATGGGCATTATTGCCACCATTACAGATATGTCAGAGCAGATTGTTCAGTCCTGTCAGGAACAGACCTCAATTGCTGCTGATGTAAATCACTCAATCGCCAATATCAACACTATTACAGAAGAGTGTTTTGAACATATCAATGACACCAAACAGAGTGTGCATGAAATCAGAACACTTGCTCAGAATCAGGTTGAAAACCTCTCTTCTTTTATTGTTAACCGGGATAACTAGCTAACACAGCCTTTGCTGTCATTATTCTTTTAATTCTTCAGGTATGTGCCAATAAAGTTGGCACATATTTTTCATATTATTATTCGATGGCATTTTTTTGCCATCCATAATGATATGGAGAGAAATAATGGCACTTTATCTAAATACTAACCTTTCTGCTCTGCTAGCTCAAAGGACAATAAATCGCCAGACTACCCGACTTGATACTTCTTATGACAGATTATCAAGCGGTTATAAGGTGAACACAGCAAAAGATGACCCGGCAGGAATTCAGACCTCTGACAGACTGACAGTTCAGCTCAATTCTCTGTCTCAGACCAACCGCAATGCTCAAAACGCTATTGCCTACGCCCAGACAGCTGAAGGCGCAATGGAAGAAATTACTACCATGCTGCAGAGAATCAGAACTCTTGCAGTTCAGTCCGCAAACGGTACTAATTCTTCTGTCAACCGAAAGGCTCTTCAGGATGAAGTTGACCAGCTAAATGAGGAAATTGGCCGTATCTCAAGAGATACTACCTTTGGTGGCAAGGATTTGCTAAGTGGTCAGGCTTCAATTGCAAGATTCCAGATTAGCCCAGATCCTGGTTCAATCATCAAGATTGATCTGTCTACAGGTTTTGATACCAACTCTCTTGCTCTGCTTGCAGAAAAAATCACAGGTAAATCAACCTTTTCATTGCCATCTAATGCCAATACCACAGGCCTTAACTTAGATTACCAGTTTTCTGACATTTTCAGCTATCAGGTAAACGGTAAGGGTATTGATATTAGTACTCAGTCAGCAGCTCAGATTGTGCTTGCCGGTATCGATTATCTTATGACTGCAGTTGATACCAAACGATCAGAGCTTGGTGCTATTCAGAACAGACTTGAATCCACCATCAGAAATCAGGAAAACATTTATGAAAATGTTTCTGATTCACGCGCTCAGATTAGAGATACTGATTACGCCGAAGAGGTATCTAATATGACAGCAGCGCAAATCCTTCAGCAGGGAGCT
>JBJEWX010000292.1:0-6366 GCA_051885275.1 Succinivibrio sp.
CGGATTGTTCTTGCCTGATCTGCAATAGAACGGGTAATTGCCTGTCTGATCCACCAGGTAGCGTATGTTGAGAACTTATAACCTCTGCGGTACTCAAACTTGTCCACAGCCTTCATCAGACCGATGTTGCCTTCCTGAATCAGATCAAGGAACTGAAGACCGCGATTGGTATACTTTTTGGCAATAGAGATCACTAATCTGAGGTTAGCCTCGACCATTTCCTTCTTTGCCTTCTTTGCCATTGCATCACCTAGCATGATCCTGCGGGAAAGATCACGTAAACGGGCGATGTTAATACCAGCATCCTCTTCGATTTCCTTTAATGCATTCACGCACTTAACAATTTCAGGCTCGTATTCCTTGAGTTTGGCAGCAAAAGGCTTTTTAACCTTTGTAGCTTTTTCAAACCAGGCCATATTAGAAACAATGTCATTTTCGTTGTAGTATTTCTTGAGTTCCTCAATCTTCATACCGCAACGGACTACAGCAATCTCACGAACTCTTCTGTCCTGTCTCTTGACACGATCCATCATGTCATGCATCTTGCGTAGCAGACTTTCAAGCTGGGAAGGAACAATCTTGAAGCATTTGAAGATCTCAATAAGCTTTTCAAGTTCTTTTAAATACTTCTTGTCTGTAAGAGACTTCTGTCTTGCTGCTGTAACCTTGTCAAACTGAACTCTAAGCTCAGTAAAGCGTTTTCTTGTTTCCTCTGGATCAGGACCTGAATCATTTGGTGACTCTGCTCCATCTCCATCGCCATCGTCATCAAGATCATCAACATCGTCATCATCAGGATCACTGTTCTTTGAAGCTTTTGAGTCTTTCTTTGACTTCTTTGAAGGCTTATCATCAATTACAAGTGAATCATCAGATTCATCTAAAGCCTCAAGCTCCTTGTCAAGTTCAGCTTCGGCGTTTTCATCAATATCAATGTCTTCAGTATCATCTGCAGAATTAGGATCTGCAAATCCGTTTATGATATCGCCTAGCTTTATTTCAGACTCAGGATCTAGAGTTCTCTCATAACGAGCAAACAGTTCTTCCATTGCCTGAGGATATTCAACCAAACAAAGCTGAACTTCGTTTGTACCACGCTCAATTCTCTTAGAGATTTCAATCTCATCCTTACGTGTGAGCAGTGAGACGTTACCCATCTCTCTCATGTACATACGTACAGGATCTGTGGTACGGCCAATATCTACAGAGCTGTCTAACTGATTTGCTACAATTTCAACATCTTCAGTATCAGTTGAAGAGTTGCCGTTTAAAAGAATATCATCAGCCTCAGGTGGAGTATCACAAACATTGATACCCATATCAATAAAGGTCTGAATAAATACGGAAAGCTGATCACCACTGATTATATCTGGAGGAATGAGATCGTTAATCTCATCGATTGTCAGGTAGCCCTGATCTTTTCCTTTAGCAATTAACTGTTTGAATTCTGTACTTGCTGAATTGTTATCCATTATTATTTCTAATCCTAGACGCTGTAGTCATATGAGAAGAAAATGGGAAAGAGCCAAAAACTCTTACCCATTGACTTAATATTTATAGTTTATGAATAATCAAAAAGCAAAATTAATTTATTAATTAATTATGAATTTGACTAATCTAGTTCAACGTCATCAGGAAATGATGCGTTATGGTAAACGTTCTGAACATCATCAAGATCTTCTAAAGCGTCGATCATGCGCATGCACTTTGCAGCAGTCTCACCATCAAGCTCAGCTTCTGTTGAAGGAACCATTGAAACCTCTGCATTAGCAGGCTTTATCTTGGCAGCCTCGTAAGCTTCAACCACGTCAGCAAATGCCTCTGGAGTGGTGTATACATCAATAGAACCGTCATCATTTGTCACGATGTCGTCTGCACCAGCTTCAAGACCAATCTCCATAGCCTTCTCCTCATCGATTGGCATGTTGCCATCCTCATCAGGAGCAAAGCTGATAACACCTTTCTTTGTAAAGAGGTAGCCTACAGATCCGGTTGTACCAAGATTACCACCAAACTTTGTAAAAGCATGGCGAACATCTGAAGCTGTACGGTTGTGGTTATCAGTCATGCACTCAACCATAACAGCAACACCGCCCACACCGTAGCCCTCGTAAGTGATGTTCTCAAGATCTGCACCATCACCGCCACCGATACCACGTTCTACAGCACGCTTGATGGTATCACGAGTCATGTTCTGAGCAAGAGCTGCAACAACAGCTGAACGCAGACGTGGATTGCTTGACTCATCACCGCCTCCCATACGAGCGGCAGTTGTAATTTCGCGGATTAATTTGGTAAATACCTTACCACGTTTTGCATCCTGGGCAGCTTTACGGAATCTGATATTCGCCCATTTTGAGTGACCTGACATTTTTATCTCCTAGTTGAACGCTTTGCGTTACTTCTCAAAATCTGTTACTGAAATTGCAAGATCATTTAGAGCATCCTGATTTGCCACATTAGGAGCATCAGTCATCAGACATGATGCAGCAGTAGTCTTAGGGAATGCAATAACGTCTCTGATATTATCGGTACCGGTTAACAGCATGGTTACACGGTCAAGACCAAATGCCAAACCTGCATGTGGAGGAGCACCAAAAGAAAGTGCGTCTAGGAGGAAGCCAAACTTCTCACGAGCCTCTTCCTTTGAGATACCTAGTACTGTGAATACAGCATTCTGCATGTTCTCATCGTAAATACGAACTGAACCGCCACCTGACTCATAACCGTTTATCACAAGATCATATGCATCAGCATATACTGACATAGGATCGTTTATAAGCTGCTCTGGAGTTACATCCTTTGGAGCTGTAAATGGATGATGCATTGCAGTAAGGCCTGCTTCCTCAGTCATTTCAAACATTGGGAAGTCAACAACCCACAGTGCCTTATAGCCGTCTTCCACAAGATTTAAATCTTTTGCTGTCTTAAGACGCAGTGCACCGATTGCAGTTGCAGCTTTTACTCTCTTACCGCAGCAGATGAAGACCATGTCGCCATCCTTTGCTCCTGAGAGTTTTACCAAATCAAGCAGTTCCTTCTCTGTTACATGTTTGCCAATTGATGATTTAAGACCAGCAGCACCATCTTTTAGGCTGTTTACCTTGATATAGATAAGTCCTGAGGCACCAAGCTTCTTAACATAGTCAGTATAATCATCAATCTGACGGCGGGTAAGCTCTGCTCCACCAGGAAGGGCAAAGGCAATTACTCTGCTATCCTTATCATTAGCAGGCTCACTTAAAACCTTAAATTCACTGTTTAAAACAGCCTCATCAACAATCTTAAGCTCAAAAGGAATTCTCAGATCAGGCTTGTCTGAGCCGAATCTGTCCATTGCCTCTTCCCAGGACATGACAGGAAGCACACCAAGGTCAACATTCTTGATCTCTTTGAACAGTTCCTTGATCATTTTTTCCATGATGTCACGAACATCCTGTGAAGTCATGAAGGATGTCTCAACATCGATCTGAGTAAACTCAGGCTGTCTGTCAGCGCGTAAATCCTCATCACGGAAGCATTTTACAATCTGATAGTAACGGTCATAGCCTGCAATCATCAAAAGCTGCTTGAACAGCTGAGGAGACTGAGGAAGAGCATAGAATTTACCATGATGAATTCTAGAAGGTACAAGATAATCACGTGCACCCTCAGGGGTTGCCTTAGTCAGCATTGGAGTCTCAATATCCAAAAAGCCGTTTTCATCAAGGAAATGTCTTACAAAGTGAGTGATTTTTGCTCTGGTTACAAGCTTTTCAACCATTTCCGGTCTGCGCAGATCAAGATATCTGTAGCGAAGTCTCTGCTCTTCTGAATTTTCCTGATTAAAATCAAGAGGGAGAACTCCAGCCTTATTGAAAATGGTGAGGTCTTTTGCATAAACCTCGATTTCACCAGTTGCCATTTTCCTGTTTATCTGATCATCAGGTCTTGCCTTGACTGTACCTGTAACTTTTATACAAAACTCGTTTCTTAAGGTTGAAGCAAGCTCGTGCAACTGCTGATTGTCAGGCTCAAATACAACCTGAACTAAACCGGTTCTGTCTCTTAAATCAATAAAAATTAAACCACCAAGATCGCGTCTGCGGTTAACCCAACCACATAAGGTGATCTCAGAATCTTTACTGCTTAAATTTACTTCGCCGCAGTAAATTGAACGCATTGACATAAAAAGCCTCTTTACTTTTATGTATCTCTGACTTGTAATTAGACGTGCTACACATATTGTAAGCACATAACTGCACGGTTCCTGACAGCAATATAACAAACAAAAAGGCTGTTTTTTGCCATTGTTTTGCGCCAAAAAACCTTTGTGACTGCTGTTTTAAAATTCCAATATTATAAGAAATTTGCATATTTTAGGCAATATAAAAGAGAGAATGTGCACTCTTAGTTCAGATCTTTCTCTGTGAAGCTATAGTCCAGTTTTTATGTTTTTTTTATTCAATCCATATGGCATATCTAATACAATAGGAATACAAAGACTCTGTTATAGGAATTTACTCGATGAAATCTGTTTTCAAGAAAATTAAATACTTACTCATTACTTCACTGCTGTTACTTTTGTCTTCAAAAGCTGCTTTTGCTGATGAAAAAAAAGTATTAAATGTAGGATGTGAAGGTGCCTTTGCTCCTTTTACCTATATAAATGACCAGGGTGAGATCACAGGCTTTGACATTGATCTGATAAAAGTACTTGCAGAGGAGATGGGGTATGAGGTCAAGATTAATGTAATGCCTTTTGACGGGCTTATTCCAAGTCTTATGACAGGAAGCATTGATCTGATTATCTCTGGATTCTCTATTCTTGAACAAAGAGCAAAAATGGTTGATTTCTCAAATCCATATTACCTGTGTGGAATGAGCTATGTAATCGATAAGAAGAACGCTTTGATATTTGACTCCTATGAAAAGCTAGATGGTCATCCAGTCTGTACTCAGCTGGCATCAGCAGGAACAACCTTTACACAGAAGTTCTTAAAAGGGGCAGAGGATAAGATTTTCAATTCACCTCCTGAGACCTATATTGAACTTGGAAATGAGAGGTGCGTTGCTGCAATACATGACAAACCTGTTAATGATTTCTTTTTGAACAAGGATACTTCTGGCAGATTCACCTCTATTGAGATAACAAAGAATATCAATAAGGAATACTATGGTATTGCTGTACAGAAAGGCAACAGCAAACTTCTAAAAGAGGTTAACGACGCATTAGAAAACACTTCAAAAAACGGTAAGTTTGAAGAAGTTAGCCGTAAATGGTTTGGAATTAATATTCTTGACTCACTAAAAAACTAAAAATGAGGGGCCTATACAAATAGGCCCTAATAAGATATCAGTTTACTTTTCGCAATAAAATGACACTAAAGATTAATATCGCTTAAAATCTCAGATTTTGTACCAAACCACTTATTATCAATTCTGTCAATTTCTCTTGTCTGCACAATATAGTTAAGCCCCTGGTTGAACAAATCTCTTAAATCATACCTGTTAAGAGCAAATGCAACACGGTATCTCATTTGATTATCCTTTTTAAGATCATTTACTCTAAGCTTTCTAAAGGAGTGCTTCTTTATATAATAAGTAGCGCTTGACTTGCTATCTGCAATTATATCGCAGTTATTGCGATACAAAGCCGAATAGGCAGCTGCAAGATTCTCATAAATCATTATGGTTTCATAACTGAAATGAACTCTCAAAAATTTCAGTAACTCAGGCTTATCTGTGGTACAGATCTTAAGACCGACTGCTGATTTACGGGCTAAATCATGTACATATGAAGATTCCAAAGTTACGTACACAAAATTGTTAACATAATAAGGATCTGTAAATATGGAATTCAATTTATTAAGAGGAAGCTCCGGATCAAAAGGAGCAATCACAGCATCAACGGTTCCTTTTCTCAAACTGTCATGCAGTGCATTAAAAGGAATAATACGAAATTCAACATCTAAATTTACCGCATTTCCAATTGCCCTAATGATGTCAATTCCATAACCTGAGAGATCGCCATTTCTAGTTGTCAAAGAAAAGGGTGGACTATATCCGTCAACACCAATGTATATGGTGTCTCGTTGAGAATTTAGATACGTAAAAATACCTGATCCGATAATTAGGAGCGCAATTATTGCGATCATTATATGAAAAAATCTTAGCACAGCTACCTCAAAACCTTAATAACGCAAGTTTATCATTTATGAAGTAGGATATGATTAGTAGCGCACTGAATTGTGATTGAGGGCTTATAAATGAAAAAACCAGATCAAATGATCTGGTCATAAGATAAGTGGCGGAACGGACGGGGATCGAACCCGCGACCTCCTGCGTGACAGGCAGGCATTCTAACCATCTGAACTACCGCTCCGC
>JBJEWX010000293.1:0-6361 GCA_051885275.1 Succinivibrio sp.
CTGTTGCAACAGATGAATTTATTTTTTTCTGATTCTCTTCAGATAGTTTTTTATACTGTTCTAGATTAAAAGCATCTTCAATAATCTTATTAAGTTTGTTGCTTACAGAGTTTTTAAACGAAGATATTGCTGATTTTAATACTTCATCGTATTTCTCTTTTGCATCATCAATTCTTCTTGAAATTTCTGCTTTGAAGAAGTTTGTGTTCAAACAGAGAGTTTTTAACTCATCAAATTTTGATGCAACTTCCTCAAATCTTGTAAGATCAGCTCTTGCGGTGGCTATTTCATGGAAACTGATTGATGGACGGCTAATTAGTTCAAAAGAATCTGAATAATTCTTTTTTCTGGTGGAATTATTCATAAATGAAATCAATGCTTCTAAATGATTATCCCAGTCATCAAAAAGAAGATCTTCCATCTTAGTACCGGAGATCTTGTCATTTAGTCTGTCATAAACATCAAGATCTTGATGGCAATTAGCAACATGCAGAACATTCTTAATAGCCTGTTCTACTGCTTCACATTCAGGCCATTGTCTATTTGCAAATTCATTTTGAATTTCTAGAAGTTTAGATCCTCGGTCTTTAAACTGTTCAACAGCGACTTTTGCAACATCCTTACCGTCATTTTTTTCGCAAGGAATACCAAAATATTCCTTTATAAATTTTTTTAATTCAATAATACGACTCTCAGGAATTTGAGTTTGTAACTTTACAAGCAATCCTTGATGTGCTCGAGTACTTCTAAGTGCATCGACAAGGACTTTCCCTTGTAAGTCCTGATTTGAACCATCAGAAAAACTTATAATCTTTCTCGAATATAGGTGGGCAAGCAAACATGGCACTGCTGGATAAATCCAACCATAGGGAATTCTTTCAAAATTGTTTCTTATAGAACCAACAGTAACACTCATTCCATTTCGCTGACTGGCTTCAAGGAATGATTTAATCTCTGTTTCTGCGGCAGATATAGGAGTAATTGGAGATGTACTTATAATTGAAGAAATCTGTTCTTCTCCAAATATAGTTAGATCTGGAATTATGTTGCGTTTGTAATAGGCTTTACTTACCAGTTTTAAAAAGCCTTTTTCAATTTTTCCTTTAGCGTCAGAACCTGTTGCTTCTGTCACATCATCACCAAGAGCAAAAAGTTTAGCCCTTTCCACAAGTTCTGAAAGCATATCCAATAAGTCCTGTTCACGATTATTATTCTGAGAACCTTTTTCTGAAATTATCGCCTGAACCATAGGAGAATTGCCGCCTGCAGAGCTGTTTTGACGAACAAACTTCTGAGTTTTACAGAATTTTTGCAACTCAGGATATAGCTTGTCATCATCAGGAAGCACTACAACTAATTCTTTCTCGTTAGAACGGTCTGACATCCACTCACTAGGTGATTTTCCAACAGACAATGGAGAGATGAGATTAATGCCAAGCTCAGCTGGCTTACCATATTGATTACAATCTAGAATAGTTGTATATAGATGATCTCCGCCGGTCTTTGGATCTCTAATTTTTGTTCCCTTTAAAATCTTTTTGAAGAAGAGATCATTAATCTTTTCATTTAATTCAGAATTATCAATAGATGTGTTATTGATACTTTCCTCTATATCTCTCTCATCATCTGTCAAAAAGCTGTATTCTGTACCATGTTTTTCAATATAAGTTTCTCTGACTAAACGGTCTAATGCTTCATCTACTTTCTGACGGAGACTGTTTCTGTCCTCATCAAAGGCTGACTGCATAAGAATGGTAATATTCTGAATAGTTGCTTTAAATCCATCTACATATTTAACCAGTAATAAAGCCTTTAAAACCTTTACAGCAAAGGCATCAGGAAGACTGGTTTCAGCTCGTAGAATTGCCCCTTGATTACGAGATTTAATCTGATTTCTAATGCCTTCAAACATCAAATCAAAGCTTGCGATGGTGCCTGTACTCTGAGCTTCAAGTTTTTTTACAACTTCCTGAAAAACACCTAGCATTGATCTTTCACCTACAGAACTGTGTTTTCCTTCAAAGGCATTTTTATCAGATAAAGCACGCATGCAGTCCTGGAATAAATCAAACTGGTAAGGTACAAAAGGGTAGCAGTCTATAAAGTTTTCATCATCTTTATAGTTTCGATAGGTTCTTGACTGGTCGACAAAGTTAAACAGAGTTTTGAAATTATTCTTTTCTCTATCGTATATACTCTGTAATTCAGGTTTACATTCTGTCTTCTTATCTAAAAGTCGTTTTTGAATAACTTCAGCAACATCTTTTGAAGATAATTTTATTCTGAGCTTGAAGCGGTCCTGAATTTTTGAGAAGTCATTACTTTGTTGCTTACTCTCTGAGCCCATTACGGTTTCCATATCTTCCTGGGCTGTAACGATAATCCAAGCCTGACTTCCACATGTAGTAGTTAATGTTTCAGATATGGTTTGAAGGTTTAGCATCAACTGTACATTGTCAGCAATGTACTGACCAATTTCATCAACAAAGAAATTTAATCTGAAATTTTTCCCTTTTTTCTTTACATAGTCACTCACTAAAGAGCAAAAATCACCTGGGGACATGGAGAATGAGTCTTTATATCCTTTTAAAGTTCCTTTATAGTCTTCAGGAGTTCCGCCTTTAATTTTAGCTAAGGCTTTTGCAACAAATATGTCAACCAGTAACAGCTTTTCTCTATCTTTCTCCCAGTTCTTGCCTGTTATCTCCAGATAGGCCTGTTTAAATGCTTCTAATTCACCATCCTGATCTAAAATCCTCTCAAATTTTGCAATGTATGGTTGCTGCCCGTAATATCCACAGTGTTCATTGAAAACACGCAAGAAAACTCCCAATAATGCGCTGGTATCTGTTTTATTAATGGCAGAGGCTTTCTGATCAATATTAAAGAGAATATTTTCTGCCTGATACTGTGTGACTGCTTTTTTTAGATTGGCTTTTAGGATACCGTCATTAACGTTTGCTAATCGATCTAGGAATAAATCCATAGAGCTGCAACCGCATACTTTCTGGTCTTGGAGAATGATTGCCAGCATTTTTAGAAGATGAGATTTACCAGAACCAAAGAAACCAGAGATCCATACTCCATTTCCCTTGGCTCCATCATAGTCATTATATGCATCTATAAAATCACTTAGATTCTTGGCAATATCGTTAGTAACCACATATTCTTCAATTTCATTTTTGAGGTTTAACTCATCGTTATCGTCTGCCTTGATAACTCCATTTATGGATCGATTAATGTCTTTTTTAAATAAATCCTGAATTACTGTAGTCATATAAACCTCATCTATTTCTTTCTAAATCTGGTAATCAAGTAAATTGAAAGCTCGGTAATATCTGTCGCCAGGCATAATATTAAATAAGTCAAGGGAAGCGCCTTTGGTATCAGAGTGGCTATAACTTCCTGGGAAGAACATCACCGTTGGCTGTTCTTCAATAGTGCTCTGAAGATTATTTAAAACAGTATGAGAACGTATATAAGGGTAAATTTCACCAACGCCCGTTATGAAAGCAACATCAAACTGTTTATCTGCAATAATCTCTCTTATCTTTGGAATAAGGTTAGACTCTGGATCTAACAGACTTTGAAGCATGTCTAAAAGATCATCTTTCTCATAGGAGGATTCATCTTCAATAATCGAGTCGAAAACTTCTCTTTCCTTTAACATCTCAATACATATTTTGTAGAGATTTAAATGCAGTATTTCTATACCTTTCTCAACTTTTAGTTTTTTGATTACATTTATAACGTCATCCTCGATTCTCAGAGCATCGGTAGGGGAAAATGGAAAGATAAAAAAAGGAACTTCCTTTCCTGGTCCCTGCTTTTTTAAGAATCTCTCAGATGAAACCACCTTAACAAGGTGATTAAATATTTCATCATATGGAGGAAATTTCCCGTTTAATATCATGATTGTAATAATCTCCTGATGTCCGCATCATAAATTGGGAAAAAAGTTAAATCATTGGGCGTGTTTTTTGCTACGCATTTACAGAAATCAGCAGATAAAAACACTGGCTGTATATAGTTATCTTTTGTTAATAATCCAGCTTCTTTTGCCGAATTAATTATTCTTCCTCTAATTTTAGATTTCATCTTAGTAGATATATCATCTAATTCTCTATTAGAAGAGCTTAAATCAAAGTAAAATGCATCAAAGTCATCAAAGCCTACTTCTGTTTTAAAATTCAAAAAACTCTCTCTAAGTAGTTTTATAGCAAATTCTCTTACCAACCTGTTAGATCTGCATAATGCAACCCATAGTAATAAATGTTGCTCATTATCATTTGCCTGATGTAGAAAATAAGTTATTTCCTCTTCAGATAAATATCTAACTCTACTAAGGACTTCGTATACATACCGTTCTCTTGAAGACACAGCATTTTTTTGTGCAAAATTCTTTTCAATGGCAGTTTTTCTTACAGAAAACCAATCCTTTTCCTCATCATATAGAGATATCATCTCTGAAGTTAAGGGAAACATCAGGTTATCTATCATTGACAATTTAAATTTTTCATTTTGTATTATCATGATTCAATCTTTTCTCTATAGATCATAATCATTCCATATTCTGATAGCAGTTTAACAAATGGTGATAACCAGTTGAATAATTAGGACTTATTCTTTTCTCTTTCTTTTCTAAGTTCTCTATAAAAAGACATTCTGGAAACACCTAAATCTTTTGCAATTCTCGTCATAGGAATTCCTGCAGAATGTTTCTCATGACAGATTTTCTCCTTCTCATCTGTTATCACATTGGTCACCCTGTTTTGTAGTTTTCTCTGGGTTTTGCTGCAGAAATGCCTTCTAAGACTCTGTTTCTAATAAGTGTAGCTTCAAATTCACCAAGTGCACCAATAACCTGCAACATCAGTTTAGCTGTTGGATTACTGGCATCATTGGAGAATTCAAGATGCTGCTGAACAAAATGAATTGTGCATCTTTATCAGTAACTTCTTTTACGATATCCAGCAGAGCTCTTAGGTTTATTGCCAATCTGTCCATTGAGTGAACGTAGATATGGTCTCCTCTCTAACGTAACCTAACATCTCTTTTAATGCAGGGCGTTATCTGGTTATGCCACTTTTTTTCTCCTCAAAAGTTTTATTGAAGTTCGTACCGTCAAGGTGATGATCTGTATTCTGAATTAAGGACGAAACTCTGATGTAGTCCACCCCGTTGAAATTGCTCATTCAGTATTTAGTCTTATATAGACGCATATGTAATATTTTAATAGCATTTTATCAAAAATATACCTTTTGAAATGAGAAATACATAGGATATCCGGATATTCCCAAAAACTATAAGCTGTTGTCATTATAACTTCAGGAAAATTCTCTTTTATAAATGGTGAAATAACATAGACCTGCATTCACCTATACTCCTTAAGATATGTTCTCACCAGATTCTGTTTAATTCAGTTGCGAGCTTTTCAGCCTTATTGTTACCTCGTAATTAAGATCTGATTTTTAAAATCAGTGTCTCAACTGTTATGGAACCTAAGGAGCATCATAAACACAACTGCTTAACATGAATGGCATGCTAATTGCTTTAAGGTAAGTATGTGTATTTAAGTCAAAGAACAGACAGGTGTGCTATGAGCGATGATTTATTGTTAAATGCTGGTGATAAAACCACTGATATAGGTCTTATCAGCGATCATCGCAATCTGCATAAGATTAAGGAATTGGGCTTTGGAGATAAAAAGTCGCAGGCACTTGCCTTAAAGGCTGCAGCAGAGCAGTTTCAGGCTATTTTAAATCAGTACTGGGTTGATGCGATGAGACAGTCTAACGATACTATCAACCCTGATTCTCCTCTGCATTCAAAATATTCCGGTTTCTTCGAGGACATGCTAGCTCAGCAGAATGTTGCAACTATGACTAGCAGATCGGGCATGAACAAAAACTCTATTACCTATCTTCTGACAAAGCAGTTTGCCAAGTCCTTAGGAGATGAGGGTAAAGAACTGCTAAAAGAACTTGAAAAGATGTCTGTCTCAGGCAATCAGTCCGGCTCCTATATCAAAGGTTCTAATATCACCAACAATATCAGACCGTCATCAGGTCAAATTTCTGACAGTCATATTGATGCGGTAGACTCTCTTGCATATCTTAGAAAACTCTATGACTCACTTCCTGAGAATATATCTTCAGTTGCAAATGAGCAGGAATTTGTAGACAAGATGATGCCTTTTGCTGTTAAAGCAGTTGAAGGAATAGGCTTTAATCCATTGGTTCTTGTAGCTCAGGCTGCCCTTGAAACAGGATGGGGCAGACATGTATCTAAAGGTAACAACTACTATGGTATCAAGGCAGGCGGTAATTGGAAGGGAGATAGTGAAACTCTGACTTCTGCT
>JBJEWX010000294.1:0-6331 GCA_051885275.1 Succinivibrio sp.
ATATTGTTAGAGATATAATCAACAATAGACCTAGGTAATTCAAAATTAAGTTCTCTACATTTGCTGATGGTAATTGCTGCTCTTGTTTCAGGGCTTGGAGGATAAATCTCTCGACAAACGCCTGAACCAAATCTGGTAACTAATCTTTCAGAAAAATTCTTGAGATTTCCAGGTGGCACATCAGAAGCTAAAATAAGTTGCTTACCTTTCTTATCTAAGAAGCTAGCGATAATATCAAAGAAGGAATCCCTAGCTTTATCACCTTTTGTTAAGCTCTGAATATCATCCATGATAAAGACATCATACTGAGTAAACATATCCTTAAAATGAACTTGTTGTGGTGCAAATGAATTCTTTTTGGACATAGAGTCAACATAACTTCTTAAAAATTCTTCAGCACGAATATAAATAACAGAAACATCAGGCTTAGTTTCCCTAATTCTGTTAGCAATTGCCCATAAGATATGGGTTTTACCTAAACCTGAACCTCCATATATATAAAATGGATTATAAGTTTCTGTACCAGGATCCTTTGCAATTTGCATTGCTATAACATAAACAAGTTGATTTTCTGGATCTGTAACATAATTCTCAAAAGTCTTATCTGGGTTAATGTTGTCACTGATCATTGGTTTTTCCATTTCAGGGATAACACTTGTAGAAGTATTTGAGAATAAATTATAAGGCTGACTTGTACTTATAGGTGATTGAAATGAATTCACCTGTGCATTAGGAAAACCATTCTGATTTTTTTGGATTTGAGTTTCCTGATTGGTCTGTGCATTTAATGCAGAAGATCCAGCCATTACTATTTGCATACCATAATTAGAATTACCCAAAAGGTGCCTGATTTCCTCTAAAAGATTAAAGGCAAACTGAGGTAAAAGTTTAGAAGCAAGATCATTGCAACATACAAAACAAACATTATTACCAGAAATAGTAATTGAACATTGTGTTTCAATACACTGAACCACTGCAATATCAGTAGGTTTGCTTAGGGTTGCAGCTACATTTGCTATAGCATCTTTCCAAATTTGTTCCAAATCCATAAATGGCCTTAATTCATAGTTATAGTTATATATAATTAGGACTATCAAAGCAATTAATAGATTTTACCACAAAAATGGTGGTTGACCTTAATATCATTTACAATGTAAAATGTCGTACTTTGAATTAATAGCATAAATTAATATTAATTCTGCTATTATAATCTGCTAATAAAATTATGGCGGTAGTACCGTCGTTGGAGTTATCAAATGAAGCGTACTTTCCAGCCAAACGTAACTAAGCGTAAGCGCACCCATGGTTTCCGTGTACGTATGCGTACAGCTGACGGACGTAAAGTTTTAAGCCGTCGTCGTGCCAAGGGTCGTAAGCGTTTAACAACCGTTAATGGCTAATAATACCTTTCCTCGGTCTGTCAGATTACTGTCAACCGAGGAATATGATAAGGTTTTCAAAAAACCAGTCCGAGCTAGCGAGCCTGGAGTGCTTGTTCTTGCCTGCAAAAACGATCAACAGTTTCCTAGATTAGGTTTGGTTATACCCAAAAAAGTTTTAAAAAGGGCTGTTTGGCGAAATCGTGTTAAACGAATAGCTAGAGAGACTTTTAGATTAAACCAGCATTTTCTACCAAATATTGATTTGGTTGTAATGGCCAAACCAAAGATAGAAGATAAAACAAATTCTGAACTTAGAGCAATATTTAGACGATTATGGCTACAAATATCTCACCGTTTGGAAAAATAGCAATCGTTCTGATTCGCTTCTATCAAATCTTCATCAGTCCTCTTCTTGGGCAGCACTGCCGTTTTTACCCTAGCTGTTCACAATATACTATTGAAGCAATAAGAGAATGGGGTTTAATTAAAGGGATCTGTTTGGGAATAAAAAGGATATCTCGCTGTCATCCTTTAAATCCTGGCGGTTATGATCCTGTACCCAAAAAATTAAATTAATCTTCGCCTTTTAAGGTTATCCAAATGGAACAACAGAGAAATCTAATATTTATTCTTTTACTTTGTGCTGCAATGTTTTTATTTTGGGACTGGAACACAGACAAAATAAACGAACAGAATAAAGCTGATATACTAAATTCACAGACTCAGGTAATAGATTCTAACTCTTCAGAGGGGAATACTGTAAAACTGATAAGTGATAACCTTGAACTTACAATTAATCTTCAAGGTGGAGACATAATTGATGCAAAATTATTAAAGATTAAGCAAGAGCAGGATAAAGAGGATCCATTCCACCTGTTAATGTCAACACCTCAGTTCATATACCAGGCACAAAGTGGCTTAGCTGGTAAAGATGGTATTGATAATCTTGCCAGACCAGAGTTTACATGTAACTCAAAAGAAATAAGAATAGGTGAAAACGACAAAAGCGTAAGTGCAGTTCTTACATACACTAAAGAATCTGTAACCTACATCAAGACCTTCAGTGTTGACAGAGATTCTTATGTAGTTAATGTTTCATATGACATTAAGAATGATAGCGAAAAAGATCTGAATATGTGCATGTATGGACAGCTTAAGCAAACAGTAGATGATTCATACTTAAAAGGTGACTCAAGTTTCGGTATGGTTGCTAGTGCATACAGAGGTACTGCATACTCTTCAGACGATAGCCGATATGAAAAAGAAACTTTAGAAAACATTGTTGATGGCACTAAATTCAATGTTTCTACTAAAGAAGGCTGGGTTTCAATGATTCAGCATTACTTTGTTTCAGCCTGGATCGGCAGTGAAGAGAACGGCAATGTAATCTACTCAAGTCCAGCAGAGAAAAACACTGCAGCAATTATTGGTATTAGAACCAATAATGTAACTATAACTTCAGGAAGTGAAAAAAAGCTTTCATCAAAACTATGGGTTGGTCCAAAGAATCAAGATGCAATGAGTTCTGTTGCTAAACATCTTGATCTTACAGTTGATTACGGATGGCTTTGGTTTATCTCAATACCATTATTCAAAATTTTAAATTTTGTAAACTCCATTATTGGTAACTGGGGTTTCTCAATTATCGTTTTAACTCTGATTGTCAGAGGTGTAATGTTCCCATTAACAAAGGCACAGTATACATCTATGGCAAAAATGAGACTGCTTCAGCCTAAGCTACTAGAAATAAAAGAAAGATATAAAGATGATAGGCAGAAGATTGGAGCAGAAACCATGAAGCTGTACAAATCTGAAAAGGTAAATCCACTAGGTGGATGTTTACCATTGATTATTCAGATGCCTATATTTATAGCTTTATATTGGACTCTAATGGAATCCACTGAACTAAGACAGTCTAGCTTCATTTTATGGATTACTGACCTTTCTGTAAAAGATCCTTATTTCGTATTACCAATTCTGTATGGTATTACAATGTTCCTGTTACAGAAGATGTCTCCTACTCCTATTACAGATCCTATTCAGAAAAAGGTTTTCATGGCAATGCCATTTATCTTTACCTTTATGTTCTGTACATTCCCTGCAGGTTTGACATTATATTGGTTAGTTTCAAACTGCTTTACAATCTTCCAGCAGTTCATCATCTTCAGATCACTTGAAAAGAAAGGATTAAGTCTGAAGAAAGTGGCTAACCAAAAGTAATATGTCAACAATAGAAGATACAATCGCAGCAATTGCCACCCCTATAGGAAGGGGTGGTATTGCAATAGTAAGAGTGTCAGGTCCTCTGGCACTTCTTTCAGCTCAAAAGCTAACTGGCATTTCATCACCAGAACCCCGTCAAGCCTATTTCTCAAAATTTAAAAATGGAGATACAACCGTTGATGAAGGCGTTCTTATCTATTTTTCTTCTCCTAATTCATACACAGGTGAAGATGTAGTCGAATTTCAGGGGCATGGTGGTAATGTCACTCCAAAAATGGTTATGGATGCTGTTTTGAGCATAGAGGGAATCAGACAGGCTGAACCAGGTGAATTTACCCGAAGAGCTTTCCTAAACAATAAAATGGATCTCACTGCTGCAGAAGCAGTTGAAGATTTGATCTCAGCTGGATCTGATAGTGCTGCAAGAGCTGCACTAGCTTCGCTTGAAGGCACATTTGCAGACAGACTAAATGAGTTGTCTGATAGGATTACTAATTTTCGTGTAAGACTAGAGGCCTGCTTAGATTTTCCTGAAGAGCATGAAGATTTCTTTGAGTCTGGTAAAACAGGTGAGGAGCTGAATGATATTGAGAAAGCAGCATCAAAAGCGCTATTGATTGCAAATCAAGGCCTAAAACTGAATGAAGGAGCAAGAATAGTTCTTTCAGGCTCACCTAATGCTGGTAAATCAAGTTTATTAAATGCCCTTGCAGGAGCGGAGAAAGCGATTGTAACTAACATACCTGGAACCACCAGAGATGTTCTTACAGCGCAGGTTGAAATTGAAGGTGTCCCCGTTGTCATTACAGATACAGCAGGTATAAGAGATACTCCTTCTGATGAAATCGAAGCAATAGGAATCAGAAAAGCTATAGAAGAGCTTAAAAAAGCTGATTTGGTTATCTATATGATTGATGGCTCTTCAAAGAATACCTCTGATGCTATAGATACGCTTGAAAAGGTAAGAGGATTTGAAACAGATAGCAATCATCTTCTTGTAGTCGTTTCAAAATCAGATAAGGGTATTTCAAATGAAGTAAAAAGTCTTCTTTCATCGACTCCGCTATGTGATTATAAGCATATTCCATCTTCTACTAAAACAGAAAATGGTTTAGACCTTCTTAAAAAAGAACTAGCTGATGCACTTGGTATTATTCCTGTAGAAGGAGTATTTATTGCCAGAAAAAGACACGTTACTGAATTAAAAACGGCCTTTGAATTTATCAAAAGATCAAAGGAAATGCTAAACATGGGTGATTTGGTATTATGTGCTCAAGAGATCCGTGAAGCTCAGGATCACCTAGGAAATATCACTGGAAAAGTTACTTCTGATGATATTCTAGGAAAGATTTTCAGTACGTTCTGTATTGGTAAATAATCCTCTTTGATAAGCTAAGTATCCAGAACAGATACTTAGCTACCTGTAATTTTTTACATCAGATATGAATTCATCACATACATTCTCAAAGCTACTCTTTAACTCTTCAACAAGATATAAATATCCACTTGAAACCTGAACTGAGTTTCTTGAATATTCTTTCTTTAATAGAATCTTATTTCCTGAATATACCTCAGCAAACATTTCTACCATTACATCTCCGTTAACAGAACCATAAA
This sequence comes from Succinivibrio sp., assembly GCA_051885275.1. Taxonomy (GTDB): domain Bacteria; phylum Pseudomonadota; class Gammaproteobacteria; order Enterobacterales; family Succinivibrionaceae; genus Succinivibrio. The sequence goes on from JBJEWX010000294.1 coordinate 5,223, forward strand.
ACTTATTAACATAGATTTCGAAAGAATAATCCTTACTTATATTTGAGTCTTTTAACTTTGTATTGAGAATAACTGTAAGCTGCTCACCCAAATCATAAGCCCATCTATGCTTGTTTGCTGATCTTAACGAAACAGTCGAAGTTTTTAGCACAATTCCGCCTTCGTTAAGATAACTTGGGAGGGAAACATTTAAACTGTAATCCCTTTGAAAACCAGATGCACTAATGTCTTCAACTAAAGAAAATCTGTCATAAATAACAGAATTCTGGTTACAAGAGACACAAAATAAAAGCAAAACCCCCACACAGACTAATTTTATTAGTTTCATTACCTATCTCCGACTTTTGGCTCTAAATCCCGTTCCTGATTAGAAAATATCAAAGAATTACTCTGCTGACCTAACTTTTTGATAGTTGGTGACAGATCATTTAATGATGAATTAAGTTTTTCTGAAATTTCTAAAAGCGACTTATAAAGTTTAGAGTTTTCATCATAACTGTTTAAAGTTGAATTAATCTTTTCAACAGTCCCTTTTGACGATACTGAGTCAGTGATCTTTTTTAGAGATGCAAGGGTTCTATCTAAAGAGGTTAAAGTATTATTAAGATTGTCACTAATTTTTATAACATCTATTCTGCTAAGCTTATTTGCAAACACTGATAATTCATTTACAAAATTATCCTGATCAATGAATGGAATTACAGGAACACCTCGATAGTTTTTTGTTCTGTCAGAACATTTTTTGGTGGTTAATATTTTGATAGAGCTTCCTGAAGAGAATATATTTGCATTATCAAATGTAGCACATATGGAATTACCACTCAAAAGCTTTCTAATTATATTCTCTGATTGCTTATTGTCCTTGTATACAGTATCAAATATGATTAGCGCAGGTATTCTTTTTTCCAAATCATAAACATCATAGTCATGTTCAAACCATGGGAAGGATACTATTTGACCTACATTCAACCCTCTGAAATATACAAAACTGCCTTCTTTTATATTTTTAATATCCTTATCAAATAGAACAACAATCTTAGGGTTATTCTTAAGGTTATTATATTTGGCCTTCATAATATTGCTATACAGATCAAAGGTATCATTATTCT
>JBJEWX010000295.1:0-6275 GCA_051885275.1 Succinivibrio sp.
TTTTTGAAGCAAAGCCCTTTGTATTTTGAACTTCCCACTTGTTCTCAGCCTCATTATAGAAGGCTACATAAGAGGTTGGTTTTCCCTCTGAATCAACAGAGATAAGATACTGCTTCTTGGTTTTACGGCTGAACCTTACCTCTGTCTCATTGCCCTGCTCATCATAGGCAGGCGCATCGGCTAAATAATAGAACTTAGGAGAAATGAGCTCACGTCGCTCCTTAAGCTCAATTACCTTAGGAGGTCTGGTTTCGCGAACCTTAGGGAAGGTATTTGCCGCAAGGAAAATACCGGCAGCACCATCACGCAGGACATAATAGGCACCTTCTGCTCTGCATGGAAGATCGGTAAATTCAACTGCAGTCTCTCTTGGAGGAGCAACCTCACCATTTTTTAAGATCTTTCGGGTATTGCCACACTCTTTATTGGTACAGGCCATAAACTTGCCAAAGCGACCTTCCTTTAACACCATGATCTGTCCGCACTTGTCGCAGACAATCTCAGGTCCCTTTTCAATCTCAGAATCAAACTGGCCCTCTTCAAGCTTATAACCGCCGCAGTTTGGAGTTGAGCATAAATGAAGCTTATGTTTTTCATCAATGATGTAGGAATCCATGACGCTTTTGCAGATTGGACAGCGGGGACGGGAACGCAGAATTTCCGCCTCTTCCTCATCAGAAATATTCTTAGATTTGAGGGAGGAGATATCAAGGGAGCTTAAATTGAGAGTCTTATGACATCTGTCAGCAGCCTTTACCTCCTTGTCATAATAGCCAAGACAGCTTAAAAACATTCCGGTTTTGCCAGACTGTACTGCCATATGGTATTTGCCGCATTCAGGACAGACAAGCTCTTTTATCTCAAGAGGCTTATTCTCTGGCATACCGCCATCTGAGGCATCTTTTGAAGCCTGTGCAAGCTCTACCTCAAAGTTTTTGTAAAAGTCATCTAAACTTTCAATCCAGTCTTTCTGCCCCTGAGCTATCTTATCAAGATTATCTTCCATAGAAGCAGTAAAGTTCTTATCCATCAGATCCTTAAAGCTGAAGCGAAGTCGGTCGGTTACAACCTCCCCCATTCTCTCCGCATAAAATCTGCCATGGCTGATAGTTACATAACCGCGTTCCTGAATTGTAGAAATAATTGAGGCATAAGTTGAAGGCCTGCCTATTCCATCCTTCTCAAGCTCTTTAACTAAGGTAGCCTCAGAGAAGCGTGCAGGTGGCTGTGTAAAGTGCTGTGACGGGAGGATATCCAGAACAGATAATTCCTCTCCCTCTTTAAGTTCAGGCAGAATAACCTCTTCATTCTTGCTGAAGTTGTATACTCTCTTAAAGCCGTCAAAGAGAATGTGCTTTCCACATACCTTAAAGGTATACTCACCTGCATCCACACTCACAGATGTGGTTTCATACAGCTGAGGAGTCATCTGAGAGGCAAGATATCTTGCCTTGATTAAATCAAACAGACGCTGTCCGTCACGATCAACGCTTGCTGGCAGAGGATCTAAAGGATGAGACGGTCTTATAGCCTCATGAGCTTCCTGTGCTGATTCTTTTGACTGATAGTAGTTAGGCTTTTGCGGAATGTACTTATCCCCAAAGTTTCGTATGATAATGTCTCTTGCAGTCTTTATTGCCTCATCAGACAGATTGACACTGTCAGTACGCATGTAGGTGATAAGGCCCTGCTCATAAAGTCTCTGAGCGACTGTCATAGTCTTTCTTACTGAAAAACCAAGTTTCTGATTGGCAACCTGCTGTAGGGTTGAGGTAGTAAAAGGTGGAAGAGCTGACTGTTTTCCGTTTTTCTTTTCAATCTTAGCTACCACAAACTTTGATTTTCTAAGGTCACTTAAAACCAAAGCCGCCTCTTCCTTATTGTGAATTTCAAGCTTTTTGCCGTTTTTCTGAGTAAGTGAGAGCTTTAACAGTTCACCGTCTTTTTGTACATTTGCATCAATATTCCAGTATTCATCAGGAATAAAGGCCTTAATCTCTCGCTCTTTATCAACAATAAGTTCAACTGCAACTGACTGCACACGACCTGCAGACAGACCTCTTGCCACCTTCTTCCACAAAAGCGGTGAAACCATAAAGCCCACAACTCTGTCTAAAAAGCGCCTGGTCTGCTGTGCATTCACAAGATCCATATTGATGCGGCCAGGATTTTCAAAGGCTTTGGCAATGGCAGATTTGGTAATTTCAGGATATTTTACTCTAAGGTACTTGTCATCATCCCCTCCTAACACCTCTTTCAGGTGCCAGGCAATAGCCTCTCCTTCTCTATCAAGATCGGTTGCAAGATATACAACATCCGCCTCCTTTGACAGTTTTTTAAGTTCAGCCACCACTTTGACCTTGTCAGGCATAATCTCATAATTTGCTGACCAGTGTTTTTTGGGGTTGATACCCATATTCTTTACAAGGGTATCCTCTTTTGAGCTTTTTACCTTTTTGCCTTTACCATTAGCTTCTTTAGTCCCCGAAGATGAGGCAAGATCACGAATGTGTCCTACACTTGCCTTTACAACATAATCATCCCCCAGATATCGGTTAATGATTGATGCTTTAGATGGTGACTCCACAATTACTAATGATTTTGCCATAGTAAAAACCTTATTTAGAATCTTCCTGATAAATCTCTGTTAATAGCGTCCTGAATCTCTTTTCTTATTGCCAAAGTCCAGGATTCAACCTTAAAAAACCTGAAGATACGATCTTTTAGTGACTTCTTTTCAGGATGCTCAATGCTAATCTTTATAGCACAAACTTTTGTCATGTCTATTCTATTTTGTAAATATGCATCAAAAGTGTCAATAAGATCAACTAGTCCGCGATCTTTTGCATCAGAGGCAAGCCAGTATTCTCCTGTTGCAAACTGTTCAATATCCATTTTTGGGCGGTATCTTCTGACTATTTCCTTAAAACGCTCATGGATCATTGAAAGCTCCTCTTTGAACTTCTCACGACCTTCCTGTGTATTCTCGCCAAACATGGTTAGGGTTCGTTTGTATTTGCCAGCGGTTATCTGCTCATAATCAACCTCATGCTTCTTTAATACCCTGTTAAAATTAGGTATCTGAGCCACCACTCCAATTGAACCCACATAAGAAAAAGGTGCAGCCACAATAGTATCTGCAACACAGGCCATAAGATATCCGCCTGAGGCTGCCACATTGTCAACGCAGACGGTAAGCTTAATACCTTTTATTCTTACCCTCTCCAAAGCACTTGCACATAGTCCATAGCCGTTGACAACACCGCCTGGAGACTCAAGATTAACCACAAGCTCATCATTGCTGTCGGCAACATCAAGAACAATATTGATCTTTTCAATAAAATCCTTCTGAGTGCTTGCGGCTGCATCGCCTTTAAAATCTATTACAAAAAGACGGTTAGGACAGAAAACTCCCTTATCAGCTGCTGCCTTTATCTTCTCCTCACGCTCTTTTTTAAGCTCAGCCAAATCTTTTTTACTGCCAAGTGACTTAACAGCCTTTTTGCGCTCTTTATCATTTAGAGTAAGATCAGCCTCAATAATTGCCCTTTTAGTTTCATCACGTCGATTTTCAAAGGCCTTTGTTAAATCGGTAAACTTAATTTTTCTGTTTTTACTCTTACTTTCAGCTATTTCTTTTGCAAAAGAGCCCATAAAGGCCAACATGAATACCAAAAATACTATTACTGTCAGAGCTTTTACGGCAAATAGCCCCCACTCATAGAGGAATTCCATCTTTTTTTCCTTTAGCTGTTATTCTGATTATGACTGTTTACTAGTCTGATACCGTCATCGGCAAGCTCAATTAAATGCTGCTTGTAAAGATTTCCTATAGCTTTTTTGAATTTGCCCTTTGACATGTGCAGATAATCCTCAATCTCCTGAGGGTCAGACTTATCATTAAAGGGAATAAAGCCATTAGCTGAATTGAGAATCTTAAGCAGCAGTTTTGCGGCATGCTCAACTCCACTCAAACCAGGCTCCTGCAGCGACACATCCAGTCTGCCATCCTCACGAACCTTTACAATATAGGCATCAGTTCTCTTGCCAATTCTGACAGGCGCCTTAAGCTCACTTTTGTACATAAGCCCATATACCCTGTCATTAACCACAACCCTGTATCCTAAAGGAGTATGAGACACGGCAACAGCAGTCACTCTCTGACCTACCTTAAATTCACCAGCCTTTGCATAGTCCTTAAAATACCTGTTGTAGCGCTGAGTACCAAAGAGTCTGCCCTGCTCATCCATGGCAACCAGTATAAGCACTGATGAACCCACCTCAAACTCGGAGCGCTGCTCAGATACTGGTACTACAAGCTCCTTTGGAATACCAAGATCCATATATACCGTGCCACAGTCAATTGAGGAAACCGTAAGACGTCCAATCATACCGCATTCTAAATAGGGATGACGGGCGGTAGCTAATACTCTTGCGCCGTCCTTATAGAGAAAAACTCTTATTGTATTTCCCTCTTTGGCTTCATCCTTAAGCTGCTTTTTTGGGATAAACAGATCACCGTATTCCCCGCCATCAATGAATGCGCCCTGCTCTGTGATTTTAACTATCTGTCTGTCAATCATATGACCTAAACACAGATTATCACTCATTTATACTACCTTTATAAGTTAATGTGACACGCCTGATTACATAAAACTCATGACTCTGTTCTAATGCAGTTCACAGGCATGAGCTACCTTGCTAACAGGAACATATTTTATTTTAATAGTAAAGAAAATTATCAAGAAATCAAGCTGATGAAAAAATGCAGTTTGAATTTACTACAGGATAATCAGGAGAGATTTGCTTATTTTACAAAAGAGTCAAAATTAAAAAGACCCCTCTCGGGGTCTTTAAGATATCTTACCAACTTTTGAAAATGATAAGCTTACTGAATCTTAATACAGTTAAACTCTCTGGAAGTCGATGTGTAAGATACGCTCTGAAACTGGGTGACGCTGAATATCAACAGGTTTTACCTTGATTGACTGACCGTCTAGGTTGATTACAACATCAGTGTAGAACTCATCTTTTAAAGCTGCAGCAATAAGCTTCTTCTCATCTAAAGTGATTGAGACTGCATCTTTGCCCTGACCGATGATGATAGCAGGGGTCTTAAACTCACGACGTAGGCGGCGGCTCGCACCTCTTCCTAAGTCAGTACGTGAAGTAGCATCAAATGTAATTGCCATTTTCATGTTTTCCTATAATAAATAAACAACAACTGTGTAATGCGACCATAAACACAGTGTGCTGTATTTTACTCTTTCTCATCTAATAAATAAAGATAAATTTTCTGAGTTTTCACTCAAAGGGGATCTTTTTCTGATAAGGTAAAAGATAATGAAAAACACCTAAAGGAAGTTCACATAATTGTGATTTAACTGTACAACTGTCAATTAATAATGGATAACATATTCTGCGATAGTTAAACTTATTATCAGGCTGTGCCTTGTATACAAACTGCAAGACTGTATACTATATTACGTCGATTTACACTTACCACCCAAAAAGAATATGACAAATTATATCAGACCATCTAAAGATCAGTCATTTATGGAAATTGCCGTTGCCGTTTCCATGAGATCAACCTGTTTACGCCGTCGCTATGGAGCTGTTATTGTTTCAAAGGATGGTCGCATTGTTTCAACCGGATACAATGGAGCTCCAAGACACAGAGAAAACTGTGTGGATTTAAACGAGTGTTTAAGAGAAAAGTGTCAGATATCACCTGGCACCCACTATGAGCTGTGCAGAGCCGTACATGCAGAGGCTAATGCAATTGTAAACGGCAACCCTCTTGATATTGTTGGAGGTACTTTATACCTTGCAGGAACAGATGTGGCTACAAACAGCAGAACTAAACAGATGCAGCCCTGCTCCATGTGTCAGAGACTTATTCTAAACGCTCAGATTGCCATGGTTGTAATGAGAGATGTTGACGGCAATCTTATCTACTCTAACCCTCTTGACTGGGAAGATGATCTGCCATCTAAAATTGCAAAAAAATTCAACAGATGAGCCCTATTCTATAGACAAGAGCTCAAAACTGCCTTTTCTATCAGCAATTTTTAAATTACTGTGTCAAAAGACCGTCAGGCTGTATAAAACTACAGCCTGACCTAAAATGTTTTAGAATTATATTTCTTCGATAATCTTTGGATACATGGCTGCAGGTCTCTCATCAATTCTGTCCGGATCGTAATTACGCCTCTCATTGCAGTTCATATCAGAAATTGTCTCAAGATCTGAGTTTGATATATCAAAAAAATACA
>JBJEWX010000296.1:0-6255 GCA_051885275.1 Succinivibrio sp.
ATGGAAAGGTAAAAACAGATAAAAGCGGAACACTGCACGGCAACGTTCTTGTTAAGTTTGTAGGAGATCCTAGCTTTACCGCAAAATCCTACAGAACACTCGTCAATTCCCTGTCTTTAGCAGGAGTAAAGGCAATTGATGGTGATGTAATCCTAGATATAAGCAGATTTGGTGGCATGACCAAAGGTTCTGGCTGGTCGTGGGATGATACCCCTGTCTGCTTTACAGCACCGGCAGCATCTGCAATCATTAACAGAAACTGCGTATTTGCACAGCTTCAGCCTCATGGTGTGGGTAATGAGGTAACACCTATCGTTTCCTCCTCCACTCCTATTACCATCTCTACAGATGCTATTGGCGTAACTCAGTCTAATTATGGAGGAAACTGCGAGCTTGAAGCAAAGCTTTATATGAACAACCAGTATCACATAACAGGTTGCGTACCTGTTCTTGAAAAAAACCGACCATGGCCTCTGTCGCTTTCAGTTTCAGATCCTGATCAATGGGCGGTTGACTGGACAAATATTATCTTTCATGAAAAGAAGATCCAGTTTAAATCAATTAAGCTTGCCCGCACCACTCAACAGGGCTATTCAACAATTGGCGTAATTGAATCTAAGAGTCTGTCAGAAATAGCAAAATATATGCTCCACCGTTCAAATAATCTGTATGCAGATGCAATTGCCAAAACGGTAGCAGCAGAATACTACAGACTTCCTGCAACCTATGCTAGAACCTCAAGAGCATTAAGAGCTGTTCTCAAACAGTATGCAAATATTGATCTTGGCAACAGCTATATTGTAGACGGCAACGGGCTGTCTCCTCACAATCTTGTAACACCTCACAAGATGCTTGAAATCCTTGAGTTTATTAATTTAAATGATGAAAGGATTAAATTTATTGACCTATTGCCTGTAGCTGATAAGTCAGGAACCCTTCACTGGAGAGCATCAACTAGAAATCCTCCTTTAGGAAAAAATGTTACAGCTAAAACCGGAACCTTGCAGAATGTATCTAATCTGATGGGATTTATGCATACAAAAAGCGGTAAGAGAGTTCCTTTTGTGTTCTACACAAATTCAATCTCCTTTGACCAGAGAACCCGTGATCTTGTCAAATACCACAAGATTGCTTCTCCCCACCTTAAATATGAAAAATATGTATTGGAAAAAATCTATGACGAAAAGATCATGGGCGTAGATTTCTAGTAATATTACCGTCTCAAAAGCCAGATCTGAACCTTCAGCTCTGGCTCATTTATAAGTCATCCCGAGTTCTTCATCCTATTCTCAAAAATAGATCCTTCTATCAGATACTGTTTCAAATTGAAGAGTTTTTTGTACAAGAATTATTCTAACCAAAGTTCTATTATCAGCTAAAACTCATTTGTGGAGGAGTTTATGGATAGAATCAGTGTTAACCTCAAGAGCTTTCAGATCTTAAAACTTTTAGGTAAAGGCAAGGGCGGTTACTCATATCTTGTAACTGATGGCAAGGATAAATTTGTGGTCAAAAAGATCCACCATGAGCCATGCGAATACTATACCTTTGGAAATAAAATAGAATCCGAAAAGAATGATTATCACAGACTGTTAGCTACAGGTATTAATATTCCTAAGATGCTAGACATTGATGAAAACAATGAAACCATTTTAAAGGAATATATTGACGGTCCTACCGCATACAGACTGGTTTTAGAAGACAAACTTCCTGAAGATGCAATAGATCAGTTAAAGCATATAAGTTCACAGGTATACAGCTTTGGGCTTAATATTGACTATTTTCCAACTAATTTTGTTCTTCAGGATGGAAAATTCTTTTACATAGATTATGAATGCAACAATTATATGGAAGAGTGGAACTTTGAGAACTGGGGAATTGAATACTGGTCTAAAACAGACAAGTTCAATGAGTACGCAAATTCCCACCCCGATCTTTAAACTGGCTTAGCTAGCCAAAACGGCCAGAGCCTGATCTCTGGCTTATGAACACGCATATAATCAGCATGAGGATACATCCGATAAAGCTTAGAAGATAACGCCACATAGGCAGTTCCTCAGCTGATTTTGAGTAGCTGTTTACAAAATCAGCAAAATGGCATCCTCTTGAAGAGCATTTAACCTGTCTGCCCATCTCACCTTGGATATACCAGATATGTTTTGGATATTTGGTTGAAACACCATACCGGCTCAGGATCTTGTTGGCATTCTGATTAAAATTATCCATAAGCTTTAACAGAGCCTTTGGATCTGACTGATAACTCTTAATCTCATTGTAGGAGAGTCCCGGCTCAAGGTTAACGATTGAATCGTTGGTTGTAAGATCCTTTTCAATCACAAGCTCATCTAGTATGTTGCCGTTTCTGTCTGTATCAACGCAGATTACAGAATTAGAGGAAATATTAGCCTTTTTTCTAATCACAAAAGTCTCTGGAGTTCCATTTGACAAATCAAGCTGAGCTCCTCTGCTCATAACAAGCTCATCAGTATATTTTATTTGTGAGCTGGAGCCTTTAAAGTTAACTACTGAATCACCAATATATAGTCTTTTGACATCAATGCTTCCCTTAATATTGGTATGCCCGCCAAAGGAAGAGACTATTACAGACAGACCTGAGATATCTCCATCTATGGTAATGCTAGACTTCTTATTTGGAATGTAACGTAACAGCCTGTTCTTAAAGACGTCCTCTACAGGCTTAACTCCAAGATTAATCCTAGTAAGCAGTGAGTCGTATGCTTTTTTAGTATCAAAGTAGCTGTCAAGGGTGGATTTACCTTCTAGCTGAAGCTTGCCTGGAAGCAGTGCCATGTTCTGATGCGGTGCATAGATACTTCTGCCATCCTCCGAAATATAAGGAGCCCAGTCTGAGGTAATACTTCCTTTTATTTTGGCTCGGTTTAAAAGATTAATCTGTTTTACAAAAGCGGACTCATCAATATAGATAGCATGCTTATATCCAGATACTGTTCCGCTTATGCTAATCATGGAAACTAAAGGTCCTTTAATCTGCTCTGAAGCTAAGATCTCCTGCCCCTGATGTTTTGATAACTCACCTTTCTCCACAGCCTGAGTTCTAACTCTGCGGAATGACCCCTGATATTCTTTGTAATCAGACAGAGCATTTGAGCCAAAATCACATCTGATACCTACACCATCCTCAGAATTTGCCTCAACAATTCCCTCAACATTGATAACATTATCTCGACCATAGGTTACAGCAATACCGCTTGCTGAAAAGCCGTTTTCAATAATTGCTGTCTTATCAGGAACAGTAACACTGTTGTATGAACCGTCAACTCTTATGCCGATTGAGGAATAACCAAGACTTGCTATAGTTCCTGACTGGGTAACATCATTGTAGTTTCCATAAATGTGAGTTCCAACTGACAGAGGAATTTTAGATGGTTGATCATTTTTATAGTCATGAATAGTATCAGACCAGGCATAAAAGCCCTGTTTTAACACCACATTCTGTCGATTTTTAGGGTTACCGCTTGTAAACACGGAATTACCATAAAATTCCCTGTCGTTGATTTCATAACCGAGATCTTTGAGTACGGCAAGTTCAGCCTGAGTATAGAAACCGTAATTTATGAAGGTTGAGTCTGAGAGTATAGTATTCCTAAGATTAAGAAAAGGTCTTCCATCGGTATCATAATGCAGTTTAAGAGTATTTGTTTTACCTGCTTTTACTGCTGAGTTATCCTGTGCGCCACTGAATAATAGTTTAGTGTTGTTGCCTGACAAATAAAGCAAGCAGCTATCTTTTGAAGTGTGGGTGCAGTTCTTTCCAAAAGAGGAAAAGCTGTCGTTTGCCTCCACATTTCTTTTGAGATTTTCCGAATACGTCATCTTGTCAAGAGAAGACAGTGGCGCCTTAAAGTGGCTTGAATTATGATTTGACCAAAAACCAAGCAAGGAAGGAAAAGAGCTTAGCAGTTTGAATGAATAAGACTCGTTCAATCCGTTATCCGGGATCTGCCTTAGCTGTCGTCTTGATCTGTACAGCTCCAGATCTTTTGAATAATTTATTTCAATAAGACCAAAATTGTTTTTATTGACTGTTTCACACTTACCCTTTAAATCTGCCTCAAGGATACCAAGTCCGTTACAGACACTGTCATAAGTATAGTGCCAATCATAAGCCCTTGTCTTTCTGCTCTTGTCTGTATTAACTACAAGAGGTATCACATATGATTTTTCCTCTTTCAAATAATTCTTTAAAAGATATGTCAGTACGCTTGTCGTATTTGCATCGACATAATCTGAAAGGGTATGGGAAAGATCTGTTGAGCTCTTTGGTGGGCTTACCTTTGATCTTGTGTTCTCGATATAAAGGGATTCAATCTCCTTTGGATCAGAACACATTTTTGGGACAAAAAGGGACTGTTTGAGCCAGAACATCTCTTCAGGCTCAGGAGTTGCAGAAATCAGATCGTTAAGAGTAGAACGGGGTCTGCCAAATCTTGGGTCAACATATCCTGGAAGTTCAATTTCAGCTGTTGCGCTTTGCTCTAATAAAAGCGAAGACAACAGCATTGAACAGAGTAGAAGAGATTTTTTCATGCGATTTTATCAAAACTCAGGAGGATTTAGCAGCACAGGTCTTCCTGTACGCTCTGCCAAGGCCTTATTTAAAATATCCTGATTAATTCTAGGATCTTTGAAGAATTCTAACTGAGACTGAGTGAAAGAAAAAGGAACTTTTGAATCAAAATTCTCAAATTCTGACTCACTTCTTGATAATGGCTGATGAACCTCAATATAAAGATCACCGTTAGGCTCTACACTGGTCTTTATAGGCTGATTGATAAATTCTACCCTAGTACCTACAGGAACCAGATGGAACAGTCTTTCATTGTCCTCATTGCGCAGGCGGACACATCCATGACTTACTCTAAGACCTATACCAAAATCAGCGTTTGTTCCATGAATTGCATACAAACGGCCTACATACATGGCATACAGCCCCATAGGATTGTCAGGACCTGCAGGAACCACAGCTGGCAAATACTCCCCCTGTGCTGCGTATTCTGCTCTCATCTGAGCTGTAGGTGTCCAGGTTGGACCTGCCTTTTTGCGCTCTACCTTTGTAACCCAGCTCATAGGAGTTCCTTTTCCAAGCTGACCTATACCTATAGGATAAACTTCAACCTCATGACCCTTATAGTAGTACAGACGCATTTCAGCAGAATTTACCACAATGCCATTATGTACAGTATCAGGCAGAATTAACTTAGTTGGAACAATAAGATTAACCCCCTTTTGAGGTACTATCGGATCAACATTTGGATTTGCCTCGATCATATTGGATAAACCTAAATGATAAAGAGCTGCAACATATTCTAAGGTTGTGGTTCCATCTTGACTGATCTGATAAATCTGCTCCTCTCCTACGACTCTGTTTCCGTTAAGAGGGTATATATTTGTTGCGTTAACAGAGCTTAACGCAAAAGCAAAGCTGATTCCTAGAGCTATTCTTTTTAACATCTTTATATTAGTTACCTTACTCAATATTGTACCTGCATGTGGTGCTTTAAATTATCGTTAATTGTACTATTGTTAAGACAAAAAAGTATAAAAAGATTGAACAGAAAAACCAAGTTTGCTCATAACTTAAGAACATCAAAGTCCGACTGCCAACTAAAATTACCTGAAGATTGGCTGTATATACCAAAGGCTAGTATAAAGAAAGAGTTATAGGCGCTTACAAAATAAAGAGGAAGAGGTTAGGTAGTACTCTGATCTCCTTTTGGAGATCAGAGTGAGCGTAATTACTTGTTTACGCTCTTCTTTAATTCAGCACCTGCGCTGAATGAAGGAGTTTTGGTTGCAGGGATGTTAATTACTGCACCAGTCTGAGGATTGCGGCCTTCACGTGCTGAGCGCTCAGTTACTTTGAAAGTACCAAAACCAACTAACTGAACGCGGTCACCTGAAGCTAATGCTTCGCTAACGGTCTCTAATAAAGCGTCTAAAGCCTTACGTGAACCAACTAATGGTAAACCAGAACGCTTAGCAATCTGCTCAATAAGTTCAGACTTATTCATAATTGTTATTTTCCTTGTTTATTGCTCAATTGAGCTGTTTAAAAATAAACCGTGCTAGTGACTGATTTTCATCAGTCTAAATTCATACATTGGTAGGGTTAAAAATAGCGTGCCCATTCCAAAACGAATGTAGTATACGCTATTTTAAGTAAAAAAGAGCTATTTCTTTTTGTAAATGCGCTGTAAAAAGGCATTTATAAGG
>JBJEWX010000297.1:0-6217 GCA_051885275.1 Succinivibrio sp.
GGGAACTGTAAGAATTATCTTTCAGCCTGCAGAGGAAGCTCCAGGCGGTGCATTAGAGGTAATAAAGGCCGGTGGACTTAATGATGTTGAAGCTATTTTTGGTATTCATTCAGCCCCAATCTTTGAGGTTGGCTCTTTAGGAATTGCAGCAGGTCCTACCTGTGCAGCAGTTGAGAAATTCAAAATTGTAATTGAGGGAAAGGGAACTCATGCAGCACATCCTGAGCTTGGAAATGATCCGCTTATTGCTGCAACAGAGTTTGTAGGCGCAGTGCAGAGCATTGTCTCAAGAAATATTCTGCCAGGTGATCCTGCTGTAATTTCTGTAACTCACCTTGATGCCGGCACTTCATGGAACATTATTCCAAACTCTGTGGAGCTTGAAGGAACAATTAGAACATACAGTAAAGAAGCCAGGGCAACGGCTAAAAAGAACTTTGAAAGAGTCCTGAACGGAATTGCAGCAGCCTTTGGGGTAAAGGCAAATCTGACATGGATAGTTGAGGTGGCTGCAACTAATAATGATCCTGCTTTAAGTGAGTTTGCAGCAGATGTAGCCAAAGAGCTTAACCTTACTGTGCACAAGAGCCCTAAGTCAATGGGTGGTGAGGATTTCAGTCTTTATCAGGAGAAGGTTAAGGGACTTTTCATTCAGTTTGGTACAGGTCTTGGGGCACCAAACCACAATCCTTCCTTTAAGGTAGATCCAAGTGCTATTTACCCAACCTCTGTTTACTTAAGCAGACTGCTTGAAAAATATCTGGAGCAGGATAATGTCTAATCCCATTATAAAAATATCATCCCTAAACAAGACCTTTACTGGCAAGGGCGTGACCTATAAAGCCCTAGATGACATATCTCTTAGCATAAATCAGGGAGATATCTATGGTCTTATAGGTTTTTCAGGTGCCGGCAAGTCAACCTTGCTGCGAATGATAAATGCGCTTGAAACTCCAGATTCTGGAAAGATTGAAATTGAGGGCAAGGACATAGTAGGACTTTCAGACAGAAAGCTTCGTTCAGTCAGAAAGCAGATTGGCATGGTGTTTCAGGAGTTTAATCTTTTAGAGAGCAAGACTGTCTATGACAATGTTGCAATTGCTCTTAGGATAAACCGTTTTGACAAAAAGCAGATACATGGAAGAGTTACCGATCTTTTGAAGTTTGTGGGACTTGAGGGTAAGGAAAACTCATATCCTGATGAACTTTCAGGTGGACAGAAGCAGCGTGTTGGAATTGCAAGAGCTCTGGCAAATCATCCTAAGATCCTGCTTTGTGATGAAGCCACCTCAGCCTTAGATCCTGATACCACTGAGGCAATTTTAGAGCTTTTAGACAGAGTCAACAGGGAATACGGCATAACCATTATTTTTGTAACTCATACCATAAGAGTAATCCAAAGGCTTTGCAACAAGGTAGCAATTCTTGAAAACGGCAGGTTAGTGGAAAACGGGGACGTTCTTGATGTTTTCTCAAATCCAAAATCAGCCATTGCCAAGCGTTTTGTTGAGAGTGTTATTCCAAGCACCATTCCATCTGGAATTATAAGAGAGCTTAAGAAATATAAAGGTGACTACAGACTTATAAGAATATTCTTCCATGCAGAGAATGCTACCGATGATGTGATCTGGCAGATTAACAACAGACTCAATGTCCATACTAACGTGATGTTTGCATCTGTCAGTGAGTTTAAAGGCGTTGTCCTTTCAGTGATTACCCTGCAGATCACAGGCACACAGGAAGACTTTGATAAAACCTATGAGTATATAAAGAGCGTAGGAATTTCATTTGAGGAGGTTGCCATCTGATGGAAGCGTTTTTTAAGTATCTGCATGTATCCCCAGCGCAGCTGTCCTTATGTGCCACACAGACACTGTATATGGTTTTCGTGTCACTGTTTATAGGCTCAGTTCTGGCTCTGATCCTCTCATTTCTTTTAGTGCTGACAAGAGAGGGCGGTATTAAGGAGAACAGGATTGTGTTCTTTGTTATAAATACCGTGATAAATATAGTTCGTTCTGTGCCCTTTATTATTCTTCTGGTGTTTATTCTGCCTGTAACTAAGGCAATTGTAGGCACAAGAATTGGTACTACTGCAGCACTGGTGCCTCTTACCACCTTTATTACCCCATATCTCTCAAGACTGTTTGAAAACTCTCTGTTAGGGGTTAACAGGGGAATTATTGAAGCTGCAAGAGCCATGGGTGCAAACACCTTTGAGATTATCATTCACTTTATTTTACCTGAGGCTAAGGCATCTTTAATCCTGTCAGTAACCATAGGAACCATAACACTGCTTGGCGCTACAGCTATGGCCGGTGTAATAGGTGGCGGCGGTGTGGGTGATCTTGCTTTAACCTACGGCTATGAGCGCATGAATTTCCCGCTAATGCTTTTCACAGTAATTGTACTTGTGATTTTTGTACAGATAATTCAATCAGTTGGAAACTTTCTGGCAAACAAGGCCAGAGGACATAAATAATTTTACATTCAGGAGAAAATCTATGAAATTCAAAATATTATCAGCTTTAGCTATTGCAGGTATTTTAAGCATAAATTCAGCATCTGCCTTTGATAAGGATCATCCAGTACTCAAATTCAGTAAGTCACAGGGACCATATTCAGAGCTGTTTATCTCAGGTGTTCAGCCAATCCTGGAAAAAGAGGGCTACAAGATTGAAGCTGTGGATATGTCCGATCTTCTGCAGGCTGATCTTGCCTTAAATGAGGGAGAGGTTGATTTTAATGTTGAGCAGCATACCGCCTATGCCAACAACTTTAACGCAACACAGGACGGTCATCTTGTAACACTGACACCTATCCCAACCGTACCTGCAGGCATTTATCCAGGTGCAAAGAGCAATCTTGCTGAGGTAAGTGACGGGGATGTGATTGCTGTACCAAATGATGCCTCAAATACAGCAAGAGCCTATAACATTCTTGCAAAACTAGGCTGGATTGAGCTTGATAAAAATGTTGATCCAAGCAAGGTAACCAAAGAGAATATTGTTAAAAACCCACGTAATCTTGAATTTGTGGAAATGAAATCTTTAAATATCCCTGCGGTAGCCTCTGATTTTGCTTTTGTGGTGATAACCGGCTCTATTGTATACAACGCAAAGATTGATCCATCAACTGTACTTGCTCAGGAGGATGTTGCAGAGCATCTGCTGTTACAGCTTGTAGTACACGAGAAGAACAAGGATTCAATCTGGGCTCAGGATATTAAAAACGCCTATCAGTCAGCTGAATTTAAGAGCTATCTTGACAAGAACAACAACGGTCTTTGGTTTGTTCCTAAGTACTAAAAAATACCTTTAGACAATAGACATAAGGTTATAAAAAAAGCCGTGAGCACTGTAAAACTGCTCATGGCTTTTGTATTTTTGTGTCAAAGGCACTAATTTAAAAGATCTAAAAGCTCCTGCTCTGAAAGCTTCATAGCCTCTGCTGCCACATCTGCAGTGCCACCCAGGAAATCGGCAGCAAGCTCGCGTTTTTTGGCGTGAAGCTCAAGGATCTTCTCTTCAAGAGAGTTCTTTATGACAAGTCTTATCACATTGACAGGTCTTGTCTGACCGATTCTGTAGGCAACTGACAGAGCCTACAGAATCGGTCAGACAAGACCTGTCAATGTGACAAGTCTTATCACATTGACAGGTCTTGTCTGACCGATTCTGTAGGCTCTGTCAGTTGCCTGATCTTCAACGGCAGGATTCCACCATGGATCAAGATGAACCACATAGTCTGCACCTGTAAGGTTAAGGCCCTGACCGCCAGCTTTAAGGCTGATTAAAAATACATCCCCCTCACCTGCCTGGAATTCAGATATAGCCAAAGCTCTGGCCTTTTCTGGAGTTGAGCCGTCAAGATACCTGTAGGATATCTTTTTCTCCTCAAGCAGCTGTCTTATGACGCTTAGGTAACCTACAAACTGGCTGAAAACCAGAAGTCTGTGTCCGCCGCTTATAGCCTCATCAAGCAGTTCTGAGAAGGCCTGTGTCTTTGAGCTTGCACCTGTTTTTAGGGTTTGATCGGCAATTGCAGGATCGCAGCAGAACTGACGCAGTCTGGTTAAGGCAGATAAGATCTGAAGACGTCTCTGACCTGACTTGTTGATTTCAAGCCTGTTCTTCTCAAGATCTTCAATTGTGGAGAGTCTTAAGGCCTCATAAAGCTCCTTTTCTCTTTCGCTAGGCTCAACGGTTATAACCTGCTCGGTACGTGGAGGCAGATCATCTAGCACATCGCTCTTAAGACGTCTTAGGATAAAAGGACTAATGAGCAGTTTTAAGGTTCTGCTGCAGTTTTTATCCTCTTTAATCATGGCAAAACGCTTATGAAATTCAGTTTTGCTGCCAAGAAGACCCGGGTTTATGATATTGAAGATGCTCCACAGATCATCAAGGTTATTCTCAATAGGGGTACCGGTTAGAGCAAGTCTCATTGCAGATGGGATAAGGCAGGCGGTTTTGGCTCTTCTTGTCATTGAATTCTTTAAAGCCTGAGCCTCATCGTATACCACCATCTGCCACTGAACTGAAGATAAGATCTCAGATTCAATGGCAAAAAGCCCGTAACTTACAATCAGAACCTCACCTGCCTTCATACTCTCAACCGTCTCTTTACGGTTGTCAGATTCCTTCAGGCGTTTTACGCTAAGAGTTGGAGCAAAGCGGTTTATCTCACGCTCCCAGTTAGGGCATACAGAGGTTGGGGCTACAACCATTGCAGGGCCCTTAGCTGCAAGAGTCAGCATAGCAGAGATGGTCTGAACTGTTTTACCAAGGCCCATATCATCGGCAAGCACACCGCCTACTCCCCATTTTGCAAGGCGGCACAGCCAGGTAAAGCCTTCTTCCTGATAGGAGCGCAGATCGGCTGCCAGGGTTTTTGGCAGTTTTGCCTCATAACTCATTGCCTCATCACGTTTTCTGATAAGCTCTTTTACATCACTGCCGAATTTACAGTTTAAATCCTCTAAAAGCTCTGACATGGAGCTTACGGTCAGAGGATTGGTGATAAGGGTATCTTTTTTGCCTTCGGTGGTTAAAGCATGGATTTTTTCCAGTCTCTTTTTAAGTTCAGAGGTGATGGCAACATAATTCTCCTCATCAATCTGGATGTAGTTGCCTTTAGAGCTTCCGATTGATTTTATAAGAGCTTTAAGAGAGATATAGCGACCCTCACTAAGCTCTACATTTCCTGATATTTCAAGATAACCCTTTTCATTAAGATCACCTGAAAGTTTAAAGGAAGAGGAACTGATGCCGGAGTTTACATAGAACTTTTTGCCCTCAGCCCACTGGATATCATAATTCTCACTGTTCTCTTTTATCTGGCTTAGCAGATCAAGAATATCCTGAGGATCATCGGTTGAATAGAAGTAGTCATCCTCCTCATAGAGCTCGGATATTTTTGGAATATTATGGATAAGGGCGTCAGCTGCACTGCGCTCTGCCTTTAAATCTCTGTTTGCAACCACAGGAGTTTTGCTCTTGTCATAAGAGGTGACTACTGACTCCTCCCCAAGACCCGGGATCTTAAGCGGGCAGGAATTATCATTAACAGGTTTGACTCTAAGTTTCACCTTAAATGATCTTCCGGTAGCTTCAAGAAAGACTATAGGTTTAACCTGCCCCTTTACAGCTTCAGATTCGAGGTTGTACCTAAGTTCAATATCTGTACTTCTGCCTAAGGCGGCAATCTCGCTTAGGGCTGATTTTGGAAATTCAGTACCATTTCGGCCTAAAACAGAAAAAATCTCTTTGTGAACATTAGAGATTTGATACATCTTAAGCTTCTTCTCTTTAGTATCAACTGAGTAGAACACATTACCCGAGCCGTGTGTTCCGTATTCAAGAGAAAGTTTAAGCTTATCTCCCTTCTGCTCTACAAGTATGGCTACATTTCTCTCTTCGGTATTAAGATGAATGTACCTATTAGAGGTAGGAGTCTCCTCATAAAAGTAGATATACGGATGGTTCATCATAAAAGGAAGAGTTCTTGAGGATTTGAAATAGTAGATAAAACTGTTTCTGTATCCAAACTGTGTCTTCTCAAAATTAGAAGCAATGGCTCTATCCTGATCTGTAATGAAACTGTGCTTGGCGCTTTTGGTATTAAAGAAATTCTTTATTTCATACGGATCGCCTTCATCCTCAAGTTCACCTGTTTTAATATCCACAGTTGCAGCGTAGGGGTGAACAATGTAGTC
>JBJEWX010000298.1:0-6174 GCA_051885275.1 Succinivibrio sp.
CACCTCTAAATCTCAACAACATGATGAGCCTGGCGGCAAAAGGATCTCCTTTAGATAATTACATGTATTCTCTTAAGGTACAGATGAACAACAATGCTCTGCCAGATATCATGCGTAAAGAGGCTAAGAACCTTCTGGACAAACTGCAGAACCCGGTTGATGATCTTCCTTCGGTGTCCAACTGGCTTAACTTTACCACAGGACCACTCTCGCCTACCTCACCTCAGGCACTTGCTCTGCATCAGTGGGCCTTTTTGCTTCTATCCATAAGATTCTCTCAGTTAGGTAAATCTGTTGACCGGTTCTTAAAAAAATCAGTTGATCTTATGGAAGACAGATTCGATTCACAGCTTGAAGAAATAAAAGGCGCTTTAAACAAAGATGGTAAAAAGCTCATTTCTTCACTTCTTGATGAAACACTCGATCAGATTGCCAGATATCAGAATCCGGCAAAAGAGAATCTGCCTCTGCTCTATCAGTATATTCCTCTGCCTCCTACCTATGACGGAGGTCGTGAGGGTGGCTTTAATGCCCGACCTGTAGTTGAGGAAGATGGTAAAAAATCCTGGCACCTCAGCTTTGTGTTTGACCTTAAAGAATTAGGCCCTATTGAGATTAAGGCAGAGGCAAAGCTTCCTGAGCTTAAGCTCTCAGTTGTAGCCAGCACCTTTGCAGGACTGCAGAGAGTTCAGGAATGTCTGCCAGATCTGAAGTCTAAACTTCAGGATCTTGGTATTACCACAAGAAGCTCCACTGCACGCATGGGTAAGGTTCATATAAGAGAATCTGAGCAGCAGGCTCGAAATTTAGCCAAAAAGAACGATGGATCTTCACTCTCGGTTGATATCTAGAGGCAAAAATGAACAGTTTTGATAATGATAAAAAAGACTCTGTACAGACAGATATTAATGAGAATTTGGAGGTTAATTCCCTAAATTCCCCTGCATCTGTTGATGCGACCGATGAGGATTTGTCCTTTAAGGCAACCTATGAAAAAGCTTCAGCTGCAGTAGCCCTCTCCTATAACGAGGGAGAGAAATCTCCCTTTGTCAGTGCAATTGGATATGAAAGCCGCGCTCAGGCGATTATTGATATGGCCAAGGAGCTTGGCGTTTATGTCCACAAAGATCCCGTGCTGTTAAACGAGCTTAAGGCGTTAAAAGAAGGAGAACAGGTTCCAGAACAGCTGTTTATGATCATAGCGCAGATCTTGGCATTCAGTTATCTTCTGCAGGGCAAGACTCCTGAAAAATACACAAGAGAAGACGGAACTGTTGCAGTTAACACTAAGGCCTAACTAATCTTAAGTTCTGTTCTCAGCACCAGTTCATATTATCAGACGGTGCCAAGAACAGTCATTAGAGGTTAATCATTTGACTCGTAAGGTATAACCTCAGGCTCAGGATCTGCAATAATGGTACAGTTCTGATCCACATATCTAACTTTATCAACTCTGACAGGCAGGGATGTAAGTCCAGGCATCATGCAGGAATCTGCAACAATGTTTCCTGAACGGTTAAAGTTTACAAATTTCACCCCTTCAGGTTTCTTCAACTCAAGAGAATTTACGCCTCTCTCCTTAAGGAACTTGGCATATACCCTCATTGCTCCGGAGGAGCCAAACAGACCTGTAGGTCTGTTATTGTCAAAACCGACCCAGGTTGCAACCACCTGATCAGAATCAATACCAACAGACCAGGTATCTCTACTGTCATTAGTAGTACCTGTTTTTGTGGCCACATTAACATTAGGGAACAGTCTGCCTATCCTGCGACCGGTACCGATTCTTGTAGCTTCAGTCATCACAAACAACGTAAGATATGAATCCCTAGGATCAAGGGTGGGAGTAACCTTAGTATTAGCTCTTTCATAAACGATCTTTCCATCCTTTACAACAGAGCGCAGAGTGGTCAAATCCTTGTATGAGCCGTCAGTTACAAGACTTGTGTAAATCTGAGTAACCTCAAAAGGAGTAAGCTCTACAGTTCCTAAAAGCATTGAAGGATAATAAGGTATTCTGCTCTTATCTATACCAATATTCAAAAGTGTCTCTCTTACATGATTAAGACCGACTCTCATGCCTATTTTAACCGTAGGCACGTTCATAGAACGAGCCATTGCCACATAGGTTGGAATATTACCGTGGAATTTTTTATCATCATTGTGAGGCTGCCATTTCTTCCCGTCAGCAAGCTTTACGGTAATTGGAGCATCATGAATGAGAGTTCCCGTATGGATACCGTTATGAAATGCAGTCAGATATACAAAAGGTTTGATAATGGATCCAACCTGTCTTTTACCTTCCATAACTCGGTTAAAACCTTCGTACTGAGGAGTCCTGCTTCCCACCACGGCAGAAACCTCAGCAGTTCTCCAGGAGCTTACAACCATGGCTGCTTCCAAACCTTTGAGCCGTCTTTCCTTTTCAATGGCATTAAGTTCGGTCTGAACAGCAATTTCTGCCGCCTGCTGAGCCTGAGGATCAAGACTTGTGAAGATCTTGATGCCGTTGCCTGAAAGAAATTCAGGGCCAAAACGGCTTGCAATTTCCTTTTTAAGCACACCCATAAAGGCAGGTGTCTTAGAATAGTTCATAGAGCCGCGCTTTATGACTCCAAGAGGTCTTGCCTTATACTGCTCATATTCAGTCTGTGTCAGATGTCCTCTGTTTTTAAGAACAGCTAAAACCACATTACGGCGTTCAAGAGCCTGCTCTGGATGTCGCCATGGATCATAATAGGATGGGCCCTTGATAATTCCAACCAGCAAGGCCATCTGATCCTGTGTAAGCTCAGAGACAGGAACACCAAAGTAGAAATAAGAGGCAAGACCAAAGCCGTAAATACCAGCAGAGCCGTTCTGACCTAAATAAATCTCATTAAGATATGCCTCTAAGATCTGATCTTTGGTGTATCTGTGATTCATGATAAGCGCCATGATGATTTCTTTGATCTTGCGGGTATAGCTTCTTTGGGAATTTAAAAAGTAATTCTTTACAAGCTGCTGTGTAATGGTTGAACCGCCCTCTACCACAGAGTTTGCTATGGTGTTTTTAATAAAGGCTCTTATAATGGCAAAGAAGTTGACTCCAAGGTTGGTTCTAAAGGAGCGATCCTCAATTTCCAAAAGAGTTGTGATTAGAGAGTTTGGAACCTCTGAGAGCTGAATAAAAATGCGATCCTCTTTTGGATCAATACGGTTGATTCTATCAAGGAGCACAGGATCCATTCTGACATAGCCTAACTCCTCCTTAGTGTCAGCATTTATAATCTGAGACACTCTCTGGGAGTTAAATACCAAAAGCAGCGAGAGCTTAGGCTCAGCCCCCTCAGCAAATTCAAAAGGTCTGCGCAGGATAATCATGCGGCCGGTTTTGTAACTTACCGCATACTCACCTGGAAGCTGAGGATTGTTGACCTTGCGGTATTTTAAAAGCTTTAACTCATACTCCATCTGCTCAAGAGAGAGCTTCTGATCAGGATACAGCTCAAGAGGTCTTGAATAAACCACTGCCGGCAGAACCCACTTGTCGTCCACTCCGAATTTTGAAAGAACCACTGAATCAAAATATACAAAAAGCAGTGACAGTAGAACTAAGGCTGCAATACCAGCCTTAAGCACAAGAAACAGAAACTTTCTTTTTAGATTCTTTTTGGAATTAGAAGCTTTTTTGTCTTCGTTTGTTGATTTAGGATCCTTACCGTTTGAATTCTGCCCATCTTTGGTATTGCCGTTACTGGCTAATTTATTTGCCTCATAAGCTTCAGGCCCGCTAAAACTATCCCTCATCTGCCCGTCATAGTTATTTTCATGGGCATTGCCGCTGGAATCAGCCTGTGAATCGAACTGACCTATGATATTGACAGAGTCCTCAATAGACTCAGAACCGAATGTAGGCTCTTTGCGCCCATCTGACCTGTTTGAATTGTTTTGCGCACTGATCTTGTCTTCATCATCAAGCGCACTGAAACCCTTAAAAAAATCGTTGTTGTTATTCATATAAAAAATGCAAATTAAAATTTACGTGCATTATAGCAAAAATTGTTCAAAGGTTCTGATTTAGGTTATGCAATGTGCAAAGCCCAGACAAAATCAAACGATAATTAGGAAAAACGTAAACTGCATCAATGAAATGAAATTTATATCAGTTCATTTTAGGTCATATGTCAAATTATCAGTTCTACTGCTTGATACTGTCAAAATTATAAAGCATAATTGCACACTCAAAGGGGGAACCATAAAAATGAATTCCTCCTGTGTTTTATACAAGGAATACTTAATCATAAACTGTGTTTTTGGACAGTAGTTAAGTTAAGGAAATAAATTATGGCTGATAATGAAAAGACTGCTCCAGCTTTTGACTCTATGGGCCCTTTAGCAATTGCCGGTGTTGAGCCTTACCAAGAACAACCTGGTGAAGAGTACATGAATGAGAAACAGAAAGCTCATTTCAAAAAGATTCTGACAGCCTGGCGAGATCAGTTACGTAATGAAGTTGATCGCACCGTAGGTCACATGAAGAGCGAGGCTGCCAACTTCCCAGATCCATTAGACAGAGCTTCACAGGAAGAAGAGTTTGCCTTAGAGCTTAGAGCAAGAGATCGTGAGCGCAAGCTTATCAAGAAGATTGATAAGACCCTGGCAAAGATTGAAAATGACGAGTTTGGCTACTGTGAGCAGTGTGGTATTGAAATCGGTATCAAACGTCTTGAGGCAAGACCTACTGCCGATCTGTGCGTAGACTGCAAGTCATTAGCTGAAATCAAAGAAAAACAGCTAGAAGGCTAAATGTGGAAATCAGATCAGGTGCCAGAGCACCTGATTTTTATTAAATGACCTACACAGGACGCTTTGCCCCATCTCCTAGTGGCCGTCTGCACTTTGGATCCTTAGTTGCAGCTGTTGCTTCCTATCTTAGAGCAAGATCTGAAGGTGGCAGAATACTGCTGAGAATTGAAGATCTTGACACCTTCCGCTGTAAAGAAGAATACACAAAACTAATCATAAGAGAGCTTGAGTCATTAGGCTTTGTCTACGATGAGCCTCCCTATATTCAGTCTTTGCATAAGGACATCTATCTAAAAGAGGCTGACCTGCTCCTAGCTCACAATCTTGCCTATTACTGCAGATGCACAAGAGCTCAGAAAAAAACGGGACAATGCTTCTGTAAAAAACTTAGGCTTTCCTGTACGGATAGCGCTGTAGCTTTACGCTATACAATACCTGAGAATGCAGAAGACAGCTTTTATGATGAAATAAAGGGACTGGTAAAAACGCCCTTTCCTGACAGGAATCTAACCTTAATCAGAGCCGATAAGATTATCTCCTATAACCTAGCCTGCGTGGTCGATGATATAGGACAGGGTATTACCGAGGTGGTCAGAGGCTCTGATTTAATTGATATTACAACCTCACAGATCTCTTTATTTAATTCCTTTTGTCAAACGCCACCGGCTTTTTTGCATATTCCCCTTGCCATGGAAGATGGAAACAGAAAACTTTCAAAGCAGAATCATGCAAAAGCTGTGCTTGATCTTGCCAAACCATCAGATCTAATTATCAGAGCCCTCAGTTTTTTAGGTCAGGAGGTGTCTGGCTACAGAGTTTCAGACTCTCCTAAGCTTATTTTAAGTAAGGCTGCCGATCGCTTTGATATAAGCTTAATTCCGTTATCCTCAATGAAAACCGATTTTTTCTAAGCTTAAGAACTCCGGCAAAAAATGGTATAATGCTCACAGTAAAATAAATAAGTCGGGGTGAATCAAAATTACTGACACAGTAACAGGGCTAGATGTAGAAAGCCTAAAGAAATTAAAAGAAAGAGTTAAGAGAAAGGGCTCAGAAGAGTTTACAGTTTCTACTGATGCTCTCGGCATTAGTTTATCTAAAATCTCAAAAGCCGCACTGCAGGTGATTACAACTCTGCAAAAGCGCAATTTCAAAGCTTACCTGGTGGGTGGATGTATACGTGATCTTCTGCTTGGTAAAAAACCAAAGGATTTTGACGTATCCACTGATGCCACTCCTGAACAGGTTTACAGACTGTTTGGCAATTCAAGGATTATCGGCAGACGTTTCCGTATTGTTCATGTTGTTTTCGGACATGACACAATTATTGAGGTCACTACCTTCAGAAGCAACAACACTGAGGCTAAAACTGCTAAAAATGTACCT
>JBJEWX010000299.1:0-6171 GCA_051885275.1 Succinivibrio sp.
TTAATTCGGCTCAAACACGTTTGTGATTAAGATCAGATCGTGTTGGCGCCATATAAAAAAATGCTATGCAAATGATGTTGTATATCTTGGTTATTAACTGACAGAGACAGCAGATAATATGCTGTCTCTACTGTTAAAGTTTAGGCTCCTGGACACAGAAGCATCAGCACAGAGCGGTTCTTTACCTTGATAAAATCACCAGGCTTGTATCTTGTGCTCATATAGAAAGGAGTTACATCCTTGCCAGGGCCCAAAGCAGTATTTAAAAACTGATACCAGCTCTTGTTCAGTTCACCAGGCACACATGGAACCTCAATTGTCAGATCTTCCCAGAATGCATTCACAAAGATATAGGCATACATTTCCTGTTTCTGGTAATAGTATAAAAAGCCTATAGAATGAGACATATCTGACCAGTCAGGCTGGAAAGGCTTGGTTCCATGCCACTGAATTTTTGCACCTGAGAGGAGTTTATCAAGCTTATGGTGAGGCTTGTCATTGACGTGTTTGATATTACCTATTCTAGTCAGGTTAATCAGAGTTTTGGTAAATTCAAACATCTCTTTTTGCATGGAGTTTAAATTCCAGTTCAGATAGCTTATCTCGTTATCCTGACAGTAGGCGTTGTTATTACCTTTCTGTGTTCTTAATACCTCATCACCCATGCAGATCATAGGAGTTCCAAGAGAGAGCATGGTGATGGCCATAAAATTCTTTACCTGACGCAGTCTAAGCTCAGTCAGATGCACATCATCACAAGGTCCCTCATAACCGTAATTGGCTGAATAGTTGTTATTGTTACCGTCACGGTTATGTTCTCCATTTGCCATGTTGTGCTTGTCAGCGTAGCAGACAAGATCATACAGGGTAAAGCCGTCATGGCAGGTTATAAAGTTAACGGATTTTTGAGCATCAACCATATGCTCGTTATATATATCAGGGGAGCCTAACAGTCTTAGTACAAACTTTTTGACCATTGCTGGATCTGATCTCATGAAACTTCTGACATCATCTCTGAACTGACCATTCCATTCACGCCATTTGCTGCCGGAGATTGCTCCTAACTGATAAAGTCCACCGGCATCCCAAGGCTCTGCAATGATCTTGGTGTCTGCAAGTCTTGTGTTTGCATCAATAGAGAGCAGAGTGGAGTTGTCATTCATCGGACGGCCAAACTTGTCTCTGGTTAAAATAGATGCAAGGTCAAATCTGAAACCGTCCACATGCATCTTTTCGTGCCAGAAAATAAGTGAATCAATGATAAGATTTCTTACTACCGGCTGATTGGCATTTAAAGAGTTTCCGCAGCCTGAATAGTTCTGATAGTAGCCGTCATTGATAATGTAGTAACCGTCTTTGTCAAAACCCTTAAAACAGTAGGTAGGTCCGTTCTCATCACCTTCTGAGGTATGGTTGTATACCACATCAAGAATAACCTCTATTCCATTTTTGTGAAGAGCTTTTACCATGTCTCTAAATTCATTGAGAGGTCCTTCAATGCTCTTATCAGCGCTGTAGCCTTCATGTGGTGCAAAGAAAGCCATAGGGGAATAGCCCCAGTAGTTTGCCATATTTGGTCTTGCATCAGCCTCATCAAACTGATAGATAGGCATGAGCTCTACTGAGGTAATACCAAGCTCCACAAGATAAGGGATTTTTTCAATAAGACCGCGGTAGGTGCCTCTGA
Organism: Succinivibrio sp.; assembly: GCA_051885275.1. GTDB lineage: Bacteria > Pseudomonadota > Gammaproteobacteria > Enterobacterales > Succinivibrionaceae > Succinivibrio. The sequence continues at coordinate 1,688 of JBJEWX010000299.1, forward strand.
TGTCATCGCTTAGCCCTGAGCTTTTATCTTTAGTAAAGCCCTTTACATGCATTTCATAGATGATGGTATTTTCAAGAGAGTGGTGCGGGAAGGTATCAATCCCCCAGTCATATTTATCAATATTTATAACTGCGCTTTTAGCACAGGTTCTAAAGGCTCTCTTTTCATCCCTGCTTTGGAATCTTTCGTAATTATCCGGATATAAAACTCGTTTTCCGTACGGATCAATCAGGATCTTTCCTGCCTCGCAGGCCTGATCATTATCATTTATGTATTTTGTAATACGATAGGCATAAATCTGTCCTGCACCTATATTATGGACAAAGACATGCCAGAAATAGCTTGATTTGAATACACTTGAATACAGATGAATAACGTAAGGAGAATCGTCATTTACGTTTTCAAAAAGCAGCAGATCTATTTCTGCAGCATCTGGTGCCCATACTGAAAAATTGACACCGTTGTTCTCTATATTTGCGCCTAAGTGCCTGCAGTGACCTACAGAAATTATATAATCTTTATTGCTCACGTATACCCAGACCTTGATTAACTGTTTATTTATTATTGTACATTTTTAGGGCGTTGTTAATCTAAGTACCCTAAATTGTGTTATTTTCGTTCTATATATCTGTTGGAGTAATTATAAATGGCAAATGTTAATTATTATGCAGCCGGACGTCTAAATACCACTCCTTTAGATTTTAACGGCAACTTTGAAAAAATCCTAACCCAAGCTGAACTTGCAAGAAAGGATGGAATTTCTTTAATCGCCTTTGCTGAGCTTAGCATAACAGGTTTTGACTGTGGAGATCTATTTGCTCACAATGAGATAGCAAAGGCATCTGTACGCACACTTTTAAAACTTAAGTATGCTCTGTGCGAGGGAATTACCCTAGGCGTGGGGCTTCCTCTTTTAGGAAATGACAATCGTATTTATGACGGTTATGTCTTCCTGAAAAAAGGTCAGATCATAGGTGTCAGTGTTCTTCATTCCTGCTACAACAGCAGAGATCCAAGAGTCAGATACTTCAGAACCCCATGTACAGATGATCTTTCCTTTACCATAGGACAGGATACTTTTATACCTGATAATAATTTTGAAATTGACTCTCATAAGGTCTCGGTATTTTTTAATAAGGGCGATCTTTCATTTATAAGTGAGCCTGAACTTGTAGTGTGCCCAGAGGCAAAGAGATTTGAACTGTTTGAGGCTCCATCAAGAGTAGTAGATGCAGTTTCTCTTTCCTCAGCCTTAAACTGTGAGGTTTTAACCACCAATCTTTTAGGCTGTGAGAGCGGTTCTGATATTTATGATGGTCTTTGTGTTTTCGCCTCAAAGGGCAAACTTACAGCACAAAGCTCCTTCCTCTCTTTTAAAAGAGCAGACTATGTAAAATCAGACTGTGGAATCAATGAGTTTTTAGATGAATATGATACTGTTGTAAGAGCTGTATCCTTAGGACAGTTTGACTGGATGCTTAAAACCAGGGCTCATGGTTTTGCTCTTTCAATGTCCGGAGGCGCTGATTCTGGGCTATGTGCAACCTGTGTATGCTATGGACAGCTTGCTGCTTTGTATGAGCTTGGATATGACGAGTACAGGGCACTGCTTGAGCCTTTAAAATTTGAGGTACCTCATTTTGACGGGGATTATCAGAAGTTCATAAAAGAAAAGATGATGCCTCAGATCCTGACTACTGTATATCAGGGCTCTGCAGTTTCAGGTTCAGTTACTAAAACTGCAGCCTCAAAGGTAGCTCACAATATTGGTGCCACCCACTATGAGTGGTCTATTGCCAAACTTGTTGAGGACTATGTGGCTATCATCAATGAGACAACTCCTTATGATCCTTTAAACTGGGATAGAGATGATCTTACCTTGCAGAACATCCAGGCCCGTTCAAGAGCCCCTGGCATCTGGATGATGGCAAACCGTTACAACAAGCTTTTGATGAGTACCTGCAATGCCTCTGAGGATGCGGTTGGCTACTGCACAATGGATGGTGATACCGCAGGAGGTCTGTCTCCTATTGGTGATGTCTCAAAGAGCAGAATTTTAAAGATTAACGCTCACATTGCAAAAGATGGAATTGAGATTGAAAAAGCAGGATTAAAGCTTGAGGTTCCAGATATGTCATACATTTCAGCACAGGCGCCTACAGCTGAATTACGTCCAGGACAGACAGATGAGCGCGATCTTATGCCATATGTGATCTTAGACAGAATCCATTACCTGCATCAGAATGATTTTGCTACCCCACAGATGATTTTAGATGCGCTTTGTGAAGAGTATAAGGATTTTTCACGAGATGATCTTAAGACCTTTGTAGTTCGTTATTTTACAAGATTTGCAGTAAATCAGTGGAAGAGAGAAAGAGGTGCAACTACCTTCCATATTGAAAAGAATGATCTCAATGCAAAGAACGGGTTTATCTTCCCATTGCTAAACGATGGATACAGATCACTTCTTGAAAACCTTAAATAAGCATTAGGTGGCTAAGTCAAGTCTGCCACTAAAAAAACATTTTGACACTCTCTGCAGCATCAGTTGTCGGGAGTGTCAATTAAAGAATTATCAAGTTTTTACCTTTCTTTGGATCTTAATAGTGCGATATATTCGTAATATGTCCAACCCTCTGATGTTACTTAAATTTTTGATAGAATAGTCCCGTCTTTTAATCCACCAAATGGTTTTATTATGTTTACTACTACAACTACATTTATTGTCTACATTTTTGCCATGATAGTCATTGGCATTGTAGCAGCCCGTTCTACTAATTCTCTAAACGACTATGTTTTAGGAGGTAGACGTTTAGGTAAGGTTATTACAGGTCTTTCTGCAGGTGCCTCTGATATGTCAGGCTGGCTGCTTATGGGATTGCCTGGAGCACTGTTTGTCGGCGGTATTTCTCAGGCCTGGATTGCCATAGGTCTTACAGTCGGTCAGTGGTGCAACTGGAAGTTTGTGGCCGCAAGACTGCGTTCTTTTACACAGAATGCATCCGACGCATTAACCCTGCCTGATTATTTTGCGGCAAGGTTCAAGGACAGATTACGTATTACCTCTGTAGTATCTGCTGTAATTATTCTTATCTTCTTTGTGGTTTACTGTGCATCAGGTATGGTTTCAGGCGCAAGACTGTTTGAACAGACCTTTGGTATGGATTACTACAATGCGCTTTTAATTGGTGCTGTATCTACAATTTTATATGTATGTATCGGCGGTTTTTTAGCTGTAAGCTGGACAGATGCGGTACAGGCAAGCTTAATGATTTTTGCCCTGATTATCACCCCAATCTTTATCATTTGTGATATTGGATCAATCTCTCTTGCAAATCAGATTGTTGCTGCAAAGAGTCCTGACATGGCAAACATGCTAAGCGGCGTGAGTGTGATTGGTCTTATTTCTCTTGCAGGCTGGGGTTTAGGCTATGTGGGACAGCCTCATATTCTAGTAAGATTCATGGCTGCCTCAACTGTTCGCGGAATGGGCGGCGCAAGACGCATCAGCATCAGCTGGATGATCTTCTGTCTTCTGGGAGCAGTACTGGTTGGTTACTATGGTGTTGCCTTTATTGAAAAGCACCCAGAAATCACCTTTGACAATCCAGAGAAGATCTTTATTGTAGCAACTCAGGTATTATTTACCCCATGGGTGGCAGGTATTCTGCTCTCAGCAATTTTAGCTGCAGTTATGAGTACTCTTTCATGTCAGCTTTTAGTGGCCTCAACCACTCTTACAGCAGATTTCTACCGTAGAGTAGTGCGTCCTCATGCATCTCAGGCAGAGCTTGTATGGGTTGGCCGACTGATGCTGCTTTTAGTTGCTGCGGTAGCATACATAATTGCCCTTGATCCAGATTCAGGTATCTTAAAGCTTGTAGCCTATGCCTGGGCAGGCTTTGGTGCCTCCTTTGGTCCTTGTGTGCTAATTTCTGTGTTCTGGAAGAAAATGACCCTTCAGGGAGCCATCTTTGGTATGATTGCAGGTGCAGTAACTGTAATTGTATGGGAAATGGGTAATTTCTTTGGTTTGTACTCACTGGTTCCTGGATTTATAATTTCTGCAGTAGTTATTTATGCTGTAAGTCTTATTTCTCAGAATAAGAACAAGGAGGTTGAAGATCTCTTTGTTTCATTAGAGAATAAGTTCTGGGAAGAAGTCAAAGATCGCTAATTTATAGGAGATTGAATTGAAGAGCCTGCCACCTAATGTATATTTGCACTCTTATCTGCAAAAGGCAGGGGTGAGATTCAGCCAGAACGTGGTTGATACCATGTGCCAAAAAGGCTTTGGGCTCTCTTTTTATCTCTTACTTATCCTGTCTGTGCTGCTAAGCCTCTGCTACTGCACAGACAATGTTTCTCTTCTAAAAGATGAGGCTCACTTTTTATTAGTGTATGCGCTTGTTGTCCTTTATCTTTTTTTGTACATCATAAGAGTTCTAAGATACCGACGCATAAGACGCAGGTTAAGAGAGGAT
>JBJEWX010000300.1:0-6096 GCA_051885275.1 Succinivibrio sp.
CTGATCATCCACACAGACGATACAATGCATTAACCGGAGAGTGGATCCTCGTATCACCTCACAGAGCAAAAAGACCTTGGAACGGTCAGGTTGAAAAGCTTCCGCTCGAGGCTAAGCCTACCTATGATCCGAACTGTTATCTGTGCCCAGGCAATACCCGTGTTAACGGCGACAAGAATCCTGACTACAAGAGCAATTTTGTATTCACCAATGACTTTGCGGCACTAACTCCTGATACTCCGCTTGATGGCCCTGAAAATGATGATCTGTTCAAGTTAGAGCCAGCCCGCGGTACTGCAAGAGTAATCTGCTTTAGTGCAGATCATTCAAAGACTCTTCCAGTAATGGAACCTAGTGAAATCCGTTCAGTTGTAGATCTTTGGGCAGAGCAGTTTACTGAACTGTCTGAGACCTATAAGTATGTTCAGCTATTTGAGAACAAAGGCGCAATCATGGGCTGTTCAAATCCTCACCCACATGGTCAGATCTGGGCCTGCGGCTTCTTACCTGAGGAGATCTTAAAGGAGTACCGCCAGCAGAAAGAGTATTTTGACAAGCATGGCACGCCGCTGCTTTTAGATTATGTGAATGCTGAGCTTAAAAAGAAAGAGCGCGTACTTTTTGAAACAGAGTACTTTGTAGCCTTAGTCCCATTCTGGGCATTCTGGCCATTTGAGACAATGCTTTTACCAAAATTCAGAGTACAGACTATTGATCAGCTCAATGATGCACAGCGAGATGATCTGGCAGTAGCCATCAAGAAACTGACCTGCCGCTATGACAATCTTTTTGAGTGTTCTTTCCCTTATTCAATGGGCTGGCACAATGCCCCTGTGGACGGAAAGGAGCACAGTGAGTGGCAGTTGCATGCTAACTATTACCCACCATTACTCAGAAGTGCAACTGTAAGAAAGTTTGTAGCTGGTTTTGAGCTTTTAGCAGAGAAACAGCGTGACCTGACCCCTGAGCAGGCAGCACAGAGACTACGTGACCTCTCAGATGTTCACTACACCCAAAGATAGACCCTGTAGGATAGTTTAAAGGAAATTTTATGAACGAGATTAAGGAAATCTGCCTGAAGGCTTTCAAAGAGAAATTCGGCTGTGAACCAACCATGTCTGAATATGCTCCAGGCCGTGTGAACATCATCGGTGAACACACAGACTACAACGGTGGTTTTGTTCTTCCATGTGCCATCAAGTATGGCACCTGTATGGTAGCTAAAGAGAACGGAACTGATACCATGAGAGTATTAGCTCTTGATATGGACAATGATTACAACGAGTTCAAGATTGCCAAGGTAATTGAAAAAGATCCAAACAGGCTCTGGGTTAACTATCTTCGCGGTGTTACCTATCAGTTAGCTGAGAAATATGGTGACAGGGTTGGCGGACTTGATATTGTTATCAAGGGCAATGTACCACCGGGAGCTGGACTTTCATCCTCAGCTTCACTTGAAGTATGCTTTGGTCATCTTGTGTCATCAGCATTTAATCTGAATGTTCCTTTAATGGATATTGCACTGATGGGCCAGGCAGCAGAGGCCTATATCGGCATGAAGTGCGGCATTATGGATCAGGCAATTTCTGCAAACGGTACAGCTGATCATTTAGTAAGAATTGACTGCAAGAGCTACGGTCTGACACAGGTTGCCGTACCAAAGAATCTTGTGATCATGATTTTAAACTCAAACATCAAGCATCAGCTTGTAGGTTCAGAGTATAACGACAGACGTGAAAGCTGTGAAAAGGCTGCCTCAATAATGGGAGTTGATCTGCTGCGAGATGCCACAATGGAGCTTTTAGAGCAGAACAGGGACAAGATGGATGATGTGACCTACAGAAGAGCCCGTCATGTTATCACAGAAGATCAGAGAGTATTAGATGCATCAGCTGCATTTGAGTCAGGTGATCTTAAGACACTTGCGAAACTGATGTATGCCTCTCATGTTTCAATGCGTGATGATTTTGAAATCACTGTAAAGGAAACAGATGGTCTAGTTGAGATAGTCCGTGAAGTTTTAGGAGATGATTATGCAGCTGTTCGTCAGACCGGTGGCGGTTTTGGCGGTTGTGTGGTAGCAGTGGTTGAGCCTGAGAATGTACAAAAGGTAAAAGATGCGGTAAAAGCCAAGTACAAGGCTGTATCCGGAATTGATGCCACCATCTTTGAAACTCATGCCTGCGATGGCGCAAAGTTTACTAAACTTTAGACCTCATAGACAGCCATAATGTGGCTGTCATAGTTATCTGACAGTCTTCTCTGCAGCACTATCACTCATACTGCAGAGTTTTTTTTATAGCCCTTCTTATAGAAATTCATTTGCATGAGCCCAAGAAGATTTTTCATGAATCAAGATTTTATCAAATCCCTTTTATAAGGCGTTTTTAAGATAATATGTTCTAAAATAAAGCAAAGGTAATAATTGTTCTTAATTTCTGCACATAAATTGTGAATCACCATTTCTACCCCATTTGTTAGTGCTATCGTGTACTCAGAGAATTATGAGAGCTATATAGGACACAGGCACTATGGATGAGTTATTAAAAAAGAGCAGAGACTCTGTTAATTCATGGTTAGAACGTTATGGTGTTAAATTCGGTATATACAAAAACGGCACCTTTAAAGAGCAGATCTTTCCATATGATTCTATCCCAAGAGTTATAAGCAATTCAGACTGGATAAAGCTTGAGAAGGGCTTAATTCAAAGAGCAAAGGCTCTGAACATGTTTTTATATGATATCTATCATGATAAAAATATTGTCAAAGACTCGGTGGTACCACCTGAGTTTGCCTATTCATCAAAGGGATATATGCATGAATGTGAAGGGATTAGTCCTTCAAAGTCTATTTATGCTCATATTGCCGGTATTGATCTTGTGCAGGCAAAAAGCGGTGAATGGATTATTTTAGAAGATAACCTGAGGATCCCATCAGGAGCCTCCTATCCTATGATTGCCCGTTCGGTGATGCGCAAGGTATATCCTGAGATCTTCTCAAATCAAAAGATCATAGATAACCGCGATTACGGTGATATTCTCAAAGAGATGATGGATCATGTAAACGTCAATGGCGGACTTAATATTATCTTTACCCCAGGCCGCTATAACTCTGCATATTTTGAGCATTCCTATCTTGCTGAAAAGTCCGGGGCAACTCTGGCATATCCAGGTGAGATTATTGTTGAGAACGATATTACCTATTACCTTGGTCTTCATGGCAAAAAGGAGAAGGTTGGCTGTATCTACCGCCGTATCTCAGATGAGTATATGGATCCGAATGCCTTTGAGCCAGATTCCCTCATTGGTATTCCTAATATCCTTCAGTCGTATAAGAAGGGTAATGTGGCTCTTGTGAATGCACTTGGTAACGGTGTGGCCGATGACAAGGGGATTTATTACTTTGTTCCAAAGATGATCCGCTACTATCTGAACGAAGAGCCAATACTGAGTAATGCTCCTACCTATCTTCCATACTATAAGGAAGATTATGAATACATGCTAAGCAACTTTGAAAAGCTTGTAATTAAGGATGTTAGTGAGGCTGGCGGTTATGGAGTGGTCTTTGGTCGTGATCTTGATGAACAGAAGCTCAAGGAATTTAAGGAGCTTGTGGTAAAAGAGCCACGCAGATTCATTGCTCAGGAGGTCATCGATTTTAAGGATCTTGAGATCTTCGATGATGAGAGCGGACAGAAAGTTATGAGGAAGGCTGACCTTAGAGCTTTTGTCGTAAGTGGCAAGACAACGAAGGTTTGGGCAAGTGGACTTACCCGTTTTTCAAGAAATCCCAACTCCTTTGTGGTTAACTCCTCACAGGGTGGCGGATTTAAAGATACATGGATTATGGCAGAGTAAAAGCAGGAGAGTAAATATGAAAGCAATCGCAATTTCTGATTCAAAGGCAAACAGATTGTTCTGGTTAGGTCGCTATGCAGAGCGCGCTTACTTGAGTCTGCATATGCTGCGCCGTTATTTTGATTTATATCTGGATGGAGATCCGGTTGACTTTGCTACCTATGCAAAGAACCTCGGTCCTGTTGTAAAGGATAAGCTCAGCTTTGAGGAGTTTGCAAAGATTTATATCTTTGACAAGACAAATCCTTGTTCAATCATCTCATCTTTAACCGGTGCAAATGACAATGCCATAATGCTAAGAGAGGTTATCAAGTCAGAATCTCTGTCATATATCCAAATGTCAGTATGCCATCTTGAAAAGCTTGGAACTTGTGGCACTCTTGTAACTGTAAATGACCTTCAGAAGATCACTGACTGTCTTTTAGCCTTCTTTGGATCTCTTGAAGAGAGACTATATGCTGACAAGGCAGTTGCCTTTGTCCGTTACGGAAGGTTCATTGAAAGCCTTGATATGCATATGCGCTTTGACTACACCTTCAATGTTGTAAGAGATGTGTTTGATTCTATGCTTCGCTGGACAGATATTGATACAAGCGTTATTGACAATATTTCTCTTGAGAAGTTTGATGTAATGCTTACTGAAAACAATTACTGTCTAAATGATGCTGAATACCGACAGAAAATGCTTGGTATGGTAAACAGGATAGTAAATCTTTAATAATACACTGCTACGTCAAGAATGAAGAACTCAAGGGAATACATATTTTCATATCAGAATATGCTGACAACAGATGTGCCAATAAACAGGCATTATCTGCTTGTCAGATGTGTTCCTTCTCAAAATGACTTTCAGCAGTTAAAGGAGCTTGATTTTGCAAGTTACGGTTTTGATGTTCTAAATGACGGAATTGATTCTTTTGGAAATGCTATCTGTTATGGAGGAAAGCTTCATGAGCACAAGTCTCTGATGTGGCAGTCCTCAGGAGTAGTTGAGCAGACTCCATATCAGGAAAAAAACAGATCTGACCCTTTTATATATTCTCTTATGAGTTCACTAACCTGCATGACCTCGGATATGAAAGATGAGCTGTTTTCTGCTGACATTCCCAAAAATGAGTTCAAAAGAGCAGAGTTTTTAACCCAAAAGGTTTACTCGTATATGGAATATATACCGTCTGTAACGGATAACCAAACAACAGCAGCGCAGGCCTTCCATCTTAAAAAAGGAGTCTGTCAGGATTATGCAAATCTGCTGATGTCCTATGCCAGAGCTCTTGATATGCCTGTCAGATATGTAAATGGTCTTATCTGTGGAGATGGGAAGACCCATGCCTGGGTCGAGTTTTTGATAAATGATACATGGTACGGTTTTGATCCTACTCATAACCGGAAGATTGAGTATGGATATATAAAGCTTGCTCATGGGCGTGATGCTAATGACTGTCCTGTCTGCAGGGGAGTTTTTATGGGCGATGCACTGCAGACAATGTCCGTACATGTATGTGTTGGTGAATTATGATAAATCAGGTATATAAGGCAGAGCTTCCAATAGGGGAGACTCTGTCAATTAAAAAAAATGTTATCAAATCAGGCAAATCCTCAAAAAGAGTATGTATCGTAACCGGAACTCACGGCGATGAGCTAGAGGGACAGTATGTTGCGTTTAAGTTAAACCAGATCTTAAATGAGCACTCTGATCTCTTAGATGGAAGCGTTGAGATCTATCCGGCCTTAAACCCTCTTGGAATTGATTCAATTACCCGCGGTATCCCGAATTTTGATATTGACATGAACCGTATTTTTCCAGGTTCTCTCACAGGTTCAATGACAGAGGTTGCAGCTCACTACATTGTCGAAGATCTCGCAGGGGCAGATGTTGTTATCGATATTCACTCAAGCAATATCTTTTTACGAGAGATCCCTCAGGTACGTATCAACGTAAACCTAAAGGCAACCCTGCTGCCACTTGCTAATCTTCTGAACATGGATTTTATCTGGATCCATGAGGCGGCAACAGTACTTGAATCAACCTTAGCCCATTCGCTTAATATTATCGGAACTAAAACACTGGTGGTGGAGATGGGGGTTGGTATGCGTATCAATCATGACTGCTGCAATCAGCTTATCGACGGGATCTTCCATATGCTCAAAGATATGGGGATGTGGAAGGGAGAATCTGCTGAAACTGTAAGAGCTCCAGCCCTATCAGAGGGCGATTCTGTAAGCTTTATCAATGCTG
>JBJEWX010000301.1:0-6092 GCA_051885275.1 Succinivibrio sp.
AGACCGCATTTAAAAGCCGATTTTTAGTTAAAATCGAAATGCAAAACTTGAGTTAGTTAGAAATTTTTTTGTTAATTTCTTAATTTTTTTCTAAAGATTAACTTCAAATATTCCGATAAGGTAAGTAAGGGTATATTTTTATCTTTATTGGGTGTCTTAAAACTATGGATGTAGCAACTAGCACTATCTCCAATATTGTTTCTGCAGGAGTGCCTCATGCAGCAAATGAAGCACGCAGAGATAGTCTTGCCCGCGAAACCATACCTCAGGTTGCTCAAAATACAGCATTAGCAAATAATTCAGCGGCCTCTCAAGGCGCTGCACAAACGGCACCAGTCAATACAAACCTGTTTATACAGGCTGACAGCTTTATTAAAAGTGGTATTGAGAGAACACTTTCTGGAAAGAAAGATACTGCAAAAGTCTCAAAAAAAGAATCTGGGACAGAAACAAAATCAGCAAAGGCTCCTAGTGCATCTAGTTCTACAGTTTCTGGAAACAGTCTGAATCAGAATATTGAAGCAGCCGCAAAAATGAATGCTTCCCTAGGGGGCTCTTACGGCTCAACAGGAGGAGGAGCTTTCTATTCAAAAGACGCTGAGCAAAGGCGAAAGAAGGGAGAAGGTTTTAGCCCAAAAGCAATTGCCTCTGCGTATAATGCATCCGAGCCAAGACAGACGCGAGGAAACTTTCTTGATGTTTCGGGATAGTATTATTACTTATCCTCACTGACCAGCGTTTTCAGATATTCCTGCTCAATTTTTTTGATGTCGTCCGCACTCATTTCCTCAATAACTACTTCTGCCTCATCATCCGAGGCGAGAGCATTCTCGACAATAGCCTGATCTTTGAACCATTCTGGTTTTTGGTATGAGATCTTATTTATATACCAAATCTTCTTTCCTTTTGGTGTTACCACTTCAGCACAATCGTCGACACTTTTACCTAAAAGTGCTCTTGCCATAGGAGCATCCACAGAAATACAATTCGACCTGCCGAAAATCTCATCAGAGCCAACTATTCTGATCTGAAGTTTTGATTCATCCTCATCTGATTCAATCTCAACATAGGCACCAAAGAATACTCTTCCCTCCTGCTGCTTATTAAACTCAATTACCTGAAGATCATTCATGCAGTGTCTTAAGTATCTGATACGTCTGTCGATCTGTCCTAAAAGCCTTTTATTATAGTGATAATCAGCATTCTCTGATCTGTCACCTAAGCTTGCTGCCCAGCTTACTTTTTGTGTAACATCAGGACGTTTAACTTCCCATAAGTAGTCTAGTTCTTTGCGAAGTTGTTCGTAACCTTCTCTTGTGATAAATGGTTTACCCACTTTTTCCTCCATTAAAAAGCCCGGATCGATGATCCGGGCTCTGCTAATTATAATTTATGTATTAAATTATAACTGAGGACCTGCCTTAACAAGGTCGCCACCTAAAGCTTCAAACTTCTTGAAGTTCTTGATGAAGCGCTCTGCTAAGTCCTTAGCCTTAACTTCCCACTGTGATGCATCAGCATAAGTATCGCGTGGGTCGAGGATGTTGGTGTCAACACCAGGTAAAGCTGTTGGAACCTTGAATGAGAATACAGGGATAGTCTTGGTCTCAGCGGTATCAATTGAACCATCTAAGATTGCATCAATAATACCACGGGTATCCTTAATTGAGATACGCTTGCCTGTACCATTCCAACCAGTATTTACTAAGTATGCCTTAGCGCCTGACTGCTCCATTCTCTTAACAAGTACTTCTGCGTACTTGGTTGGAGGTAATGATAAGAAAGCAGCACCGAAGCATGATGAGAAGGTTGGGGTAGGCTCGGTAATACCACGCTCTGTACCAGCTAACTTAGCTGTGAAACCTGATAAGAAGTAGTACTGAGTCTGATCCTTATCAAGGATTGATACAGGAGGTAAAACACCGAAAGCATCAGCTGATAAGAAGATAACACGCTTAGCAGCAGGACCTTTTGAAATTGGCTTTACGATGTTGGTGATGTGGTTGATGGGGTAAGAAACACGAGTGTTCTCAGTTACTGACTTATCAGCAAAATCAATCTTGCCGTTAGCATCAACAGTTACGTTCTCTAACAGAGCATTACGCTTGATAGCTGCCCAAATATCTGGCTCATTTTCCTTAGAAAGGTTGATTACTTTAGCATAGCAACCGCCTTCAAAGTTAAATACGCCATCATCATCCCAACCGTGCTCGTCGTCACCGATTAATAAACGCTTTGGATCGGTTGAAAGAGTGGTCTTACCAGTACCTGATAAGCCGAAGAAAATAGCAGTATTTTCGTGGTTCATATCAGTGTTTGCAGAGCAGTGCATTGCAGCAATACCCTTTAATGGTAAGTAGTAGTTCATCATTGAGAACATACCCTTCTTCATCTCACCGCCGTACCAGGTGTTTAAGATAACCTGCATACGCTCAGTTAAGTTGAATACTACAGCAGTCTCAGAATTTAAGCCTAACTCTTTGTAATTCTCAACTTTTGCCTTTGATGCGTTTAATACAACGAAATCTGGCTTGAAGTTCTTTAATTCTTCAGCTGTTGGCTTGATGAACATATTTGTTACGAAGTGAGCCTGCCAAGCAACCTCAACAACGAAACGAACAGCTAAACGGGTGCTCTCGTTAGCGCCACAGAAGCCATCAACAACGTATAGCTTCTTGTTTGACAATTCTTTACCAGCTAATGCCTTTAATACATTCCATGACTCTGTTGATAAAGGCTTGTTATCATTCTTGAACTCATCTGAAGTCCACCAGAAGGTGTTCTCAGAAGTAGCATCCTTAACGATGAACTTATCTTTTGGTGAACGGCCTGTGTAAACGCCGGTCATTACATTAACAGCATCCATTTCTGTCTGATAGCCCTTATCGAAGCCTTCAAGACCTGCTTTAGTCTCTTCTGCGAATAAGGTTTCATAAGATGGATTGTGAACGATCTCAGCTGCGTTGCTGATACCATATTTAGCTAAATCAAGCTCTTCAAATAAGCTCATTTTTTTTCTCCACGTGTTAACTGAGTGAGACTCAGGTTTCTATAGTTACAAGTCTGATTTTACCGTAAATTTCAAATTTATGCATGAATATTTCGTAAATAAAATCGATCAAATCAGTCTTTTTTTTACAAAACGTCAGATCCTATGAATAAATGGCATGTACATGCTATTTATTTAGTATTATTTTCTCTTTGACAGCCCCCATTGCTGAAGCCAGGGGGAGTTGTCAGCTAGCAGAAACTTTCTACTGCAACTGTATTTAATGTAGGTATTTATGAGAATACCTGGCTTTGAATATGAATAATTATTTCTTATTGTATTTACAAAAAAATATCAAAACCATATAAAATGGACACATCAGTACTTCATTATTTCCTGATAGATTAGATAGCTGTAAATTTCGACGGTTAGCTTTAAGTCATGCAGTTTAAAACAGGAAACCATGAGACAAGTTTTATATTCAGTGAGAAAATATCACCATTATTTTTAATAAGTAATTTAGGTTTTATATGAGTAAAATTAGTGTTAGTGACAAGGCTCAAGAGTATTTCTTGAACATTATCAGTAAGCAGAAAATGGAAGGACTTGCAATTCGCCTGACAGCTACAAATGTAGGAACTCCTGGTGTTCAGTGTGGCATTCTGTATTGCCCAAAGGAGTACATTACAGCAAATGATGAGCATTTTCAGATGAAAGGCTTTGAGATTGTTATAGATAGTTCTGTTTCAGAGTATCTTGATGATTCGGTAATTGATTTAACAAAAAATGAGGAAGGAGAAGATCTGCTAACTTTCCACGCTCCAAACCTCAATAAGCAGGATCTGCCTGAAGATGCAACACTGTTTGACCGCCTCAAAAAATTCATTGATTCAACAGTAAGCCCATCTCTTGCTGCCCATGGTGGAGCAGTATCATTAGTTGATGTAACTGATGATGGTATAGTAAAAGTTAAGTTTACTGGTGGCTGCTTAGGTTGCTCAATGGTAGGAGTAACCTTAAAAGAAGGTATTCAGACACAGTTAAATCAGGCATTCCCTGGCATGATTAAGGATGTGGTTGATGTTACTGAGCATGAAGTAACAGAGAATACATACGGTTAACAATAATATGGACTTGAATAAAAGCCCAAGAATAACCTTCATGACTTAGAAGTATGCATGGAAATGTGCTCTTCAGAGGATTGAAGGTTATCTGTTAATGAAAACTATAAGCAAAAACAAGCGACGTTGCTATTCTGATTTTTGCTCTCTGCTCAATAGAGCTTTTGCAGCATCCCTGCCTGATTTACCTTTATAGATAACATCAAATATTTCAGAACAAATTGGCATCTGCACATTAAATTTTTCAGACAGTTTTTGTACAACCGCGCTCATAGTATAACCTTCAACTATCTGACCAATCTTTTCCAGAGCTTCCTGGCAACTCATACCTCTTCCAAGATAGAAACCAAATCTGCGATTTCTTGACTGATCATCAGTACAGGTAAGTATCAGATCGCCTAGTCCAGACAGCCCCATAAAGGATTTCTGCGTGGCTCCAAGTGCAACTCCCAATCTTGTCATTTCAACAAGACCTCTGGTAATCAGTGCAGTTCTGGCATTTGCACCATATCCCAAACCATCAGACAAACCCGAACCAATTGCAATAACATTCTTAATGGCACCACCTAGCTGCAGACCAATAATGTCTTCACTTCCGTATATTCTGAAAGTTTTTGTATGCATTAGATCAGAGAATTCACTTATAAACTGTTCAGAAGTTCCTGCCATTGCTATTGCAGTTGGCAACCCTTTAGCCAGCTCCATAGCAAAAGTAGGTCCGGACAGAACAGCCATTGGGATCTCTTTACCTAGGATCTCTGAGGCAATCTCACTTAGTAGCTTTCCGCTTTCCCTGTCTAGTCCCTTTGTAGCCCAGGCAATACGGTGTTCAGAGCTAAGATATGGTTTGATATCTTTAATAACCTGTGAAAAGGTGTGAGATGGTACAACTACTAAGATGTTCTTTGAGGCAGATACTACCTCCTGTAGATTTGAAGATACATTTAAAGTATCCTGAAATCTGATCCCTGGAAGATATTTATCATTTTTTCGATCCTGCTGCATTTTTTGAGCTACTTCAGGATTTCGACACCACAGCATCACAGGCAAACCTTTTGAAGCTGTTGATTGGGCAAGTGAGGTACCGTATGAACCAGCACCAATCACACTTAAAGAACAGTTGTATGTGGACATTGAAAGCTCTAGCGCACATATGAGCATTTGCACTGATTATCTAAGGCATAATACTCATAATTAACAATAACAGGAGACATTCGTCTCCTGTCTTTAATACAGATTAAGCCTGAGGAGCTGAGTCCTTTGCTTCTCCATTTGCAACATCAGATTTTGCTGCCTGTTCTGCTTTGTGAGCACGGAACATTGCTTCAAAATTGATAGGACGTAAGTTCAACTGAGGGAATGATGCACGGTTTATTAATGAAGCGATGTGTTCTCTTGCGTATGGGAACAGCATGTTTGGTGCAACGCCGTTTAACAGGTACTCAGCTGTCTGTTCGTCAATATTGTGAATCAGGAAAATACCTGCCTGATGAACTTCGCATATGTATGCTGTTTCTTTTTCAATGGTGCAAGTTACAGTAACTCTAAGGTCAACCTCATATGACTCCTCATTAACAGCAGCTGTCTTTGCATCAAAGTCTACCTTAATTTCAGGTTTCCATTCTTTTGTAAAAATCTGAGGTACATTAGGAGTCTCTAAAGAGCAATCCTTTGAATAAACTCTCAATACATCAAATATTGGAGCATCATTATTGGTCTGGTTCTGTGTATTTGCATTATCAGACATTTTATTTTTTTTCCTTATGGTAAAAATTTGAACGGAATTATTATTCCAATCAGAAAATAACAAAGAGAAACTAGATTATCCAAAAGAATAGTTCTCTTTTTCTTTAACTTCAATTTTATCATTCTCTCTAAAACATTATTGAGAGAAGATACTCACTCCTAAGCTTTTAATGACAGTGGCAGATTATCCATCGACCACTGAGCAATACCGCCTTCTAGAGAATAAACCTTGGTAT
>JBJEWX010000302.1:0-6079 GCA_051885275.1 Succinivibrio sp.
TAAATTTGACCAATTTTCAACTTTGTGACATCTGTCAAGTGGTGGATTGGCCATAGAAGTTAAATAAACCTAGCCATATACTATCATCATGAGTGCTACAATATTCTTAATTATTACTAAAATGGAGTTTTGCTCGTCAATAGTTATAGTTTCATCTTATTTAGCTTTATGTTAGGTGTTCCCAATGGATAAGATAGAGATAGGGATGTCTGTTCTCAAAAAAACTAAGTATACAATATTACCTGTAAATATATGGGTTTCCTCAGATCTAAGTGTCAACCCAAGAGAACCTAGGATCCACTTTCAGAATAATTATTCAGATAAGGCTTCATCTATGAATGATCTAATTCCATTGTCCATAATTGATGGTCGATTTCTAGATGATAAGCAAGTTAATATATCACAATGTGATCTATATAGTGTACGAAGGTTTATAGAGCTTAACAGAGAACTTCTTTTAAAGCTGTGGATCCAAGAAATTGATGATGAGGATTTCCGTTCAGAAGCAAATTTCAACATTCACCAAATGTAACTTATCATGAAGATTTAAATTGTATTACAGCAGGCTTATGCGTTCATATGTTTCGACAATATTTCCTACCTTCAAGTGAGTGGTAGGTATGTTAATCATCCTGGATCTCTCTTGATAGAATTACTTAGTTTGATGGTTTATATGTAAGCTTTCAAACCTGTTTTTAGTCAACTGATAGTTTACAGCTTTATAAAGCGAATCGACCGTAGTGTAAAAAGGATTAATTCTCATAAACGCGTTCCTGAGAATGAATTGTTTTGTTCTTTTTCCTCGGATGTGTTTTTGAGAATATAGGATCAGGATTTGATTATCTGATATTTACTGAAATCAAAACCATCGGACAGGGATTCCATATCCCAGGTGAGTATTTTCTTTGTTAGGGATTTGTCTTCCTTGATGTAGGTGGTCCATTGCTTTTCAATACAGTAGTTATATAAGTCACCACAGTAAGTTTTTAGCCAGACGTAAACATCATCAATACCGATTTTCTTGTTAAAATTACTATCTTATTAATATTTATACAATTGTTCCACGTGGAACATTTTTTTTGAAAATAAATGACTACTCATAACTAACATAAATTATAACTTTCTCTGTTTTGCATTTAATGGCGAGAGATAATGCTTCAATTGCATTTACGCATAGCTTCTTGTCGGTGCCGAGATAGTATGTAATCTCAAGTAGCTCTGAACTCCAGTTTTTTTTAATGTCCTGAAACCTTTCCCTTAGTCTTTTACATTGAGCAACTAACTTTCTGCCAGCTTGTAATCAAATGATATCAGGAAGTCATGTATAAACAGTCAATAAGAGTACCTAAGCTTATTAAGACTCTTTCATTGTCTTTCTGCTTTTAAGCTTATCCTGAGGAGGACATTGTATATTAGCATAAGCCATGATTTCGTTATACTCATGCTCAATGGCTTTTATAGGATTTCTATTAAATCTGATTCTCCTCTTCTATGCCTGTTTGTTAACTTTTTTATGGTTAACGGTAAAGATCTAAACTCTTCAACCCAGTCATATATGAGCATTATTCTCGATATTGGTTATTACCTCTCTTAACAGATGAGGGCATCCAGACGGATCAACTTCTCTGATATTGACGGATCACTTTCGTAATATTTATCGCTAAATACGCAAAAATTCGAACTGATAAGAAACACTATTACAAGTTTCAATCATTACTGATGATGCAATAGCAATGTCAACAGCAATGCTTTTACTGTTACCTGTAATAACTTTAAATTAGTTTTTCGCTTGCCTCGATGAGAGGTATCCTGATCTCGCGGAATTATAAAACTCAGTACTTTGCTGGATCCTTTGGTTAAATGACTATTGTCGTAATGAACTTTTAAAAAAAGCTCAGGTTTTCAGGTCGGGACTTTTTTGAAAGAATCAAAAAGCAAAATTTAATGAACTAGATCAAAGGGTGACAACAATTCTCACCAATCTGGGTTCTATAAATCACTAAGAGGCCTTTAAAAAGATAGACATTCAGTCATAATGACATAATTTAGCACATAAAACAACATCGATTTATTCACCCTCTATTATGTAAAATAGCAGCTAATCATGCAAAATGAAAGATAATACCATTTTGATTTTGAATACGAGACAATTACACAATTTAAGTTTTAAAAGAAAATTGAAATAAAAAGTAAGTCAAAATAAACAATTTTCCAATTATGCAAACGCTTTGGAGTAATTACGAAGGAATTGGAAATATTTTGATTAATGTTCCACGTGGAACAATATTAATGTGTTCATAAAAAGTAATTTGAAGATGAATACTCAAGGATAATTTGACCAAAAAAAATTACTTGGTTTCTTTGTGAGAAGAAGGTCATATTTATTATAGTCGAACAATAGTTATGAATTATGAAGAAGGACAACCATACATTCAGTCGCGACACTATAGAAGAGTTTTCAAAAAAGATAGACGTTATAAATTCGGAAGAATGATTGGTAAATACAGAGAAAATTCATGATTAATGTTCCACGTGGAACAATATTGAAAAAGCCCAATATTAATTATATTGGGCTCATATAGAAAAATGTATTAGTAAAGAACAGAGATATCAGCTGTCTTTCCAAATATGTCATGCAACACTGAAAGGATGTTCAGTCTGTTTGTTTTAACATCCTGATCTTCTGCATTAACCATTACATTTTCAAAGAATCTATCAATTGGATCTTTAAGTTCAGATAGCTTTGATAGGGCCTTTTCGTAATCACCCTCGGAGTAGAGAGATTCTACATTTGGAGTAATTTCATTGATTGCTTTAACTAGATCAATTTCAGAATCATCAACAAGAAGTGATTCGCTGATTTGTGTCTTAGAAAACTCACCTGCCTTAGAAAGGATATTGTTAATTCTCTTATAAGCAGAAGCAAGATTCTCAGCAGCAGCTAATGATTTAAATGATTTAACTGCTTTAACTCTCTTGTCAAAATCTAAAAGATTAGATGGTTCAGTTGACATGACTGATTGGAATATTGAACCATCGATGCCCTGTTCCTGATAATATGCCTTTAATCTGTTGAAGATAAAACTAACAACTTGTTTTCTTGTCTCAGCGCTCTTAAGCTGGCCTTTTAAAATATCGCAAGCCTTTTCTACGATAGTAATAAGATTTAAGCTGAGATTGTTTTCTAAGATAATTCTTACAAGACCAATTGCAGCTCTTCTGAGACCAAATGGATCCTTATCACCCTTTGGCAATTGGTTAATACCGAAAATTGCAACTAAGGTTACAATCTTTTCAGCAATGCTTAAAGTGATCTGAACAGGTTTAGTTGGAATTACATCACCAGAGAATCTTGGTAGATACTGCTCAAATATAGCCTCAGATACATCCATATCTTCGCCATCTAATTCAGCATAATGCATACCCATAACGCCCTGGGTGTCAGTAAACTCATTTACCATGGTAGAAGCTAAATCGCATTTAGCTAAATGAGCTGCTCGACGTGATTTAGTTATATCTGCACCGACCAAAGGAGCGATAAATGATGAAAGCTGCTCAACGCAGTCAGATCTAAATGCTATAGTACCAATATCTTTTTGATAGATGATAGTTTTAAGCTTTTCAAATAATGATTCTAATGAGTGCTTTCTGTCTGTGTTAAAGAAGAATTCAGCATCTGAAAGTCTTGGTCTTACAACTCTTTCATTACCTGAAATCAAAGAAGAAGGGTCGCTTGGATTGATATTAGAGGCAAAAGCAAAGATAGGAAGCAACTTCTTATTTTTGTCATAAATTGGGAAGTACTTCTGGTCTCCTTTCATAGTATAAACAAGAGCTTCTGAAGGAACCTTTAGGAATCTTTCTTCAAAAGATGCCTTGAAGATGTGTGGTTCCTCAACAATTGAGGTTACTTCTTCAACTAATGAGTCATCAAGATCAGCAACACCATTAACAGATTCCGCGATATCATTTACTTGTTCAATTATAGAAGCTTTTCTTGTTTCATAGTCTGCTATTACTGAACCTTCATTTTTAAGCTGCTCTAAATATGAATCAGCAGATCTAATCTCAACTTTTGGAGAGCCTAAGAATCGGTGGCCATTAATGGTTTTAGAAGAATCAACTCCTAAAATATTTCCTGGGATCAACTCTTCACCGTACAGCATACAGAGAGTATGAACAGGGCGAACGAATTCTTCTTTTTTATCACCCCAGTGCATAAGTTTTGGTATAGGTAATGACTTTAAAGCACTTTTAAACAACTCTGGTATAATTTCGATAGTCTTTACACCTTTTTTTGTTGTTTTTATATAAAGCCATTCACCTTTATCAGTCTTAAGACGTTCAGCTTGATCTATTGAAATTCCATTGGCCTTTGCCCAACCTAAAGCAGCTTTGGTTGGATTACCATCAGCATCAAAAGCTGCCTTAATTGCAGGACCTTTGATTTCTACTTCCTGATCTTCCTGCTTTTCAACCAGATTAGTGATGAATAAAGCAAGTCTTCTTGGAGTTGCATACCACTTTGATTCACTGAATGATAAGTTACGGTCGTTTAACTGTGAAACGAAAGAATCATGTAAAGATTGAGCAAGAGTGCGCAGAGATTTTGGTGGTAACTCTTCTGTGCCCAATTCAAGTAATAAATTACGTGTAGTCATTAGAAAGTCCTTTTATTCTGCTTTGTTCTTGCACATTGGGAAGCCTAATTCTTCTCGTGACTTGTAATATGCTTCTGCAACTGCCTTTGACAGAGTTCTTATTCTAAGAATAAAGCGCTGTCTTTCAGTAACAGAAATTGCATGGCGTGCATCTAACAGATTGAAACAGTGTGCTGCTTTTAAGATCCTCTCGTAAGCAGGTAGTGGTAAAGGCTTTTCTAAAGCTAAAAGATCACCACTTTCTTTTTCCATCTGATCAAACATCTTAAAAAGGAAATCAGTATCGGCGTATTCGAAGTTGTATGTTGACTGTTCAACTTCATTCTGATGGAAAACGTCACCGTAGGTAACATCACCGTTTGCAGTATGAGCCCAAATCAGATCATAAACAGTCTTTTTCTTTTGAATATACATTGCAAGACGTTCAAGACGATATGTAAGCTCGCCTGTTACAGGGAAACACTCTAATCCGCCAACCTGCTGGAAATAGGTAAACTGAGAAACTTCCATACCATTTAGCCAAATTTCCCATCCTAAGCCCCAGGCACCTAAGGTTGGGTTTTCCCAGTTATCCTCGACAAAACGTATATCATTTTCCGTTGGATCAAAACCAAGCTCTTTTAATGAACCAAGGTATAGTTCCTGAATGTTCTCTGGGGATGGTTTTAAGATTACCTGAAACTGATAGTAATGCTGAAGTCTGTTAGGATTTTCACCGTAACGGCCATCTGTTGGACGCCTTGATGGCTGCACATAGGCACAAGATATTGGCTCAGGTCCAAGAGATCTTAAAAAAGTCATTGGATGAGATGTACCAGCGCCAACTTCCATATCAAATGGCTGAGAAATCATGCAGCCATGTCTCATCCAGTAGTCCTGAAGGGTCAGAATTAATCCCTGGAAGGTTTGAAGGTCATATTTATTAGACATTTGTTTTAAACCTTGCAATAAAATGAGAAAAAACTCAAACGATAGATAAAAAGATACGCTATTTTATCATTATAACCTTGAGATGTGCGCTTTTTATTGCATTTAATATGGTAGGAAGGAAATCTAATAAATAGTCTAGTGGAGCTTTTCAATTATGAAAGTATTCGGTGAGTTTACATTAGGTAGAGACACAAGTTTATGATTCATAAATTTGCAGAAGGCAGGTACATCTCTCAAAGAGACTGGATCGTCAGATAGAAGTTCAAATAACTGACCAACCTGAGCTTTTCTCACTGCATTTCTTAGTATTGTTAAAGGCTCTGGGCAACTCATCCCTCTGCAGTCTAATACAATCTTTTCCATTGTTTACCTCTCTGTATATTATATAGTAATTAATTGTTGAGAGATGCCACATAAACTTAAGTACGTTATGATTGGTTCTTCCCATTAATCGGTGTGATCTTTGGTATTGAAAATAAGAAAAAGAA
>JBJEWX010000303.1:0-5964 GCA_051885275.1 Succinivibrio sp.
TACCTAGAGATTAGCGAGCGTCCGTGTATCGCCGTTCTCTACATACCATTCAAAATATTGATCTGTGATCCTTTCGTCACAAAATAAATTGAAACAGTGATCCAAAAATCACAGATTAAAAGAGAAAAACAAATTGTCAAAGAGCATCCGTAAGGCTTGCCTACTGGAGTTTAAAGTGTAAATCTACCGTCAAATCATTTTGTGAGCATGATCGGTATGATTTGGTTGTCGTATAAAAAAATCAAAAATTTGTTGACAATTCTCAAATAGTCCTTATAATGTCACCTCGTTGTCGAACACAAAACATACCTGTTTAGGGGTATAGCCAAGTGGTAAGGCAGCGGGTTTTGATCCCGCCATTTCCCTGGTTCGAGTCCAGGTACCCCTGCCACTTTGTATATATAATGTTCGGTAACACTGTTGGGGTATCGCCAAGTGGTACGGCAGCGGATTCTGATTCCGCCATTACCTAGGTTCGAATCCTAGTACCCCAGCCATCAGCATTTCTTCTCTTGTAATTCAGTAAGATAGCAGTCTTGAACAGTTGAAAAGCTCATAACTCTTGCAAAAATGCGTTAAAGCTCGCAAAATTACACCTGCTGTTTTTTTCAAAACAGATCTGCTGCTTTCACATGCTAGCTGAATTTAAGTTAGTTGTTAGTATTACCAGTATTAGTATTAATAGTTAAGCTCAAGTTTTCAGAACATACCGACGAGGCATCTCAATGATCCCTAAGATTACTGATCTTCCACAATTAGGACCTATTTACAAACAGTATTTTGCAGCTTTAAAAGAAGCTGGATTCAAAGGAGATGTTGAGACTGATCACAGTGCAAGACTGCTTGTCGCAACTGATAACTCTGTCTATCAGAGAATGCCTCAGGGTGTGATTTTTCCAAAAGATAATGATGATATTGTAACTGCTGTAAAACTTAGATTAAAACCTGTGTTTGAGCGTCTTGTAATAACTCCAAGAGGCGGTGGAACCGGTACAAACGGACAGTCTTTAAATGATGGTATTACCATTGACTGTTCAAGATATATGAAGGGTACAGACAGTTTTAATAAGCAGGAGCGCTCAATTTACGCCCAGTCTGGTGTAATCAAGGATGAGTTAAACGAGTTTTTAAAGCCTCATGGCCTATTCTTTTCTCCTGAACTGTCAACCTCAAGCAGAGCCTGTCTAGGAGGCATGATAAGCAATGATGCTGCAGGACAGGGCTCTTTAAAATATGGCAGAACCTCAAATCACATAAAGGACGTCACTGTAGTACTTGCAGATGGAACTCTGACAACCTTTGGTCCTGTAAGCGGAGAAAAGCTCAAAGAATGCCTGGGCAGGGAAGGTTTAGAGGGTGAAATTTATCGGGGCTGTTATGCCTTGTTGAAGGATAACCGGAAGAAGATTGAAGAGGTATTTCCAAATTTAAACCGCTTCATGACCGGCTATGATTTAAAAAATGCCTACGACCCAGAGACTGACACTCTTAATCTTGCAAGAATCATCTGCGGAGCCGAAGGCACACTTGCCATAATCTGTGGCGCAACCTTGGATCTCACCGTAATTCCTGATTTTAGGGAGCTTATGGTGGTAAAGTATGAGAATTTTGATTCAGCCCTGCGTCATGCCGTAGAACTTATAGATGCGGGGGTATTCTCTGTTGAGACCGTCGACTCAAGAGTCCTGTCTCTTGCAAAAAAGGACTCGGTCTGGGAGTCAGTTAAAGATTATATCCATGATGTTGAAGGTCATGATATTCAGGGCATCAACATAGTTGAGTTCAATGGATATGATGCAAAAAGCGAGCACGAAAAGCTAAATAACATCTTTAGTACTGTACAAAGCAGAGCAAAGAGCTGTGATGGTGGAATTCTAGGGGCTGAGCTTGCAACATCACCAAAGGCAGTTGCTGCAGTCTATGGAATGAGAAAGAAGGCGGTAGGTCTGTTAGGTGCGGCAGCTGGAGACAAAAAGCTTGTGGCTTTTACAGAGGATACCGCAGTACCTCCTAGAAACCTTGCAGACTATATTTTAGAGTTTAGAGCATTGCTTGACTCTTTGAATGTAACCTACGGCATGTTTGGCCATGTTGATACCGGTCTTATGCATGTAAGACCAGCTCTTGATCTTACCTTAGAGGAGGACAAGAAGAAGCTTATCACCATTTCAGATAAGGTTGTTGAACTTGTAAACAAGTATCACGGTCAGATGTGGGGTGAGCACGGCAGAGGATACCGTTCCTGCTATGGAGAGATCTTCTTTAAGGAGCTCTATCCTGTTGCAAGAAAGATTAAGGCTCTGTTTGATGCACAGAATATCCTAAATCCGGGAAAACTTTGTGTTCCTTTTGGAAATGACTCTGACAAGCTTGTTTCAGTTGATGCGCTTATGAGAGGTGATCTTGACAGAACCGTTCCTGTATCAGTGCGCAGCTCCTTCAAAGGGGCCTTAAGCTGCAATGGTAACGGGCAGTGCTTTAGCTATCAGACAAGCGCTCTTATGTGCCCAAGCTACAGATATACAAAAGATCATTCCCGTTCACCAAAGGGCTACAGTGAGCTTATGCGTGAATGGATGAGGCTAATGAATGACAGGGGATATAATATTGCCTCAGAGGAAGTATCCCTTTTAACCTCACTGCCTAATCCTTTGAATTTTGTAAAAAGGGTTTATAACACTCTGTTTACCAGAAAAAATGATTACTCAACAGAGTATCTTGATAAAATCAGTACCTGTCTGTCCTGCAAATCCTGCAAGACCATCTGTCCTGCTCATGTAAATGCTGCAGACATGAACTCACGCTTCCTGTCTTTATACTACAGCAGATATTTAAGACCGCTGATGGATATCATGATCCTCAATGCTGAGTTTACACTTCCTCTGATGGGCAAATTTCCAAAACTGTCAAATGCGCTTTTAGGCAGTTCCCTAATCAGGTCTTTTAATGAGAAAGTATTTGGCTTTGTTGATTTGCCTGCTTTTTGTGAGGAGACTTTTGCCTCAGAGTGTTCAAAGGCCTCATTTGAAATCCTCTCTGCAAAAAAGGCTAAAGAATCTGATTATGAGCTGATAATTGTCACCGATCCGTTTACTGTCTGCTATGAGGCTCATGGTCTTATAGCCATGGCCAGTGTCATCCGTGATTTAGGTTATAAGGTAGCTTTCTTAAGACCTTATGTAAACGGAAAGATCAAGGTTATCAGAGGCCAGAGAAGAAGCTTTATTCACTATGCGGTAAAGCAGGCGGCACGTCTTGAGATGATTTCAAAGTCAGGAAAGGATCTTGTGGGGTTTGATCCTGCACTGACCATCTGTTATCGTGATGAGTACAGTCAGCTGCTAGGCGATCTTAGGGGAGACTTTGAAGTTCAGCTGCCTGAGGAGTGGCTCGTCAAACAGTTTGCAACACAGAAATTCAACGACAGTTTCAACAGGATTAAAGACAGAATTGAAAAGGCTGCCCGTTCTGATAAATTCAAAGATCCTTACTATCTGTTTACCCATTGTACAGAGCGTGCAACAGTTACAGGCTCAACAGCCCTGTGGCAGAGCCTGATGCAAAGATTCTGTCTGAATCTTATTCCTGTTGATGTGGCCTGCTGCGGTATGGCCGGTCTTTTTGGTCATCTTTTAAAGAATCAGAAAGAAACCCGTGCCGTTTATGAGAAAAACTGGAAAGACAAGATAGCCTCAAGAGATTTTGAGCACTGTCTGATTACAGGCTTTAGCTGCAGATCTCAGGTTCACAGAATGGAAGGAAAGCAGGCTGTTCATCCTCTGTATGTACTTTATGATCTGTTTAAAGCGGCAAAGGAATAAACTTTATAACAATGCTTAGAAATCTTTTGGCATACATATTCGGATCGGTTTTGCTGTTTGTGATCATCCCCTCGGCCATGTTCCTTGTCGGGATGAGATATCCCTATGACTTTATGCCACTTGGAGTAAGCAGCAGTATTTTTGGTGGTGTATGCTCGGCAGTGGGGCTTTTCTTTGTTATCTGGTCAAACTATGAGCTTTTGACAAAAGGTCATGGGGGAGCGGTAGTACTTGGGAGGCTAAAACTCTCTCATAAGACAAGGCATCTTGTAGTGACAGGTCCCTATGCAATGTGTCAAAATCCTATGCATATGGGAATTGTCCTGTTTTATTTAGGCTTATCTTGTGCTATAAATTCATTTATTACTTTATTATTTCCGTTACTGT
The DNA here is from genome assembly GCA_051885275.1 of Succinivibrio sp. Lineage (GTDB taxonomy): Bacteria > Pseudomonadota > Gammaproteobacteria > Enterobacterales > Succinivibrionaceae > Succinivibrio. Next base: position 4,209 of record JBJEWX010000303.1, read on the forward strand.
TTTTATTGTTTGCCTGTTTAATGGCAGTATTTGTTGAAGAGCCCAGACTGAAAAGAGACTTTCCTGTTGAGTATGAACAGTGGAGGCAGGCGGTTCCTCAGAGGTTTTGGCCAAAACCTAAAAAAAGCCAGTAGTTAAAGGAGTTATTCATGACCATGATGTCAGGCGCACAGATGGTAGTGCGCACCCTAGAGGACTTAGGTGTAGATCGTTTATTCGGTTATCCTGGCGGAGCTGTACTTGATATTTATGATGCTCTGCTTGAATCCACCAAGATTAAACACATTTTAGGTCGTCATGAACAGGGCGTGGCTCATGCTGCTGACGGCTATGCAAGAGCAACCGGAAAGGTTGGCGTGTGTCTTGTAACCTCAGGTCCTGGTGCAACAAATACTGTAACCTCAATTGCAACTGCCTATATGGATTCAATTCCAATGGTGGTATTAACCGGTCAGGTTGGTACACCTTTAATTGGATCTGATGCCTTTCAGGAGGTTGATACTGTAGGTATTACAAGACCTATTGTCAAACACTCATATCTGTGTCAGTGCGCCCTGGATATTCCTAAGTACATAAGACAGGCCTTCTATCTTGCCTCCTCAGGCAGACCTGGACCTGTAGTTGTTGATATTCCAAAGGACTGCGTAAGACCTTCACTGCGCTTTGAATATCCACAGCAGGAGGGACCTGTAAAGCTGAGATCATACAATCCTACAAGACAGGGCCACAGAGGACAGGTTAAAAGAGCTGCAAAGTACCTCTCAGAGGCAGTACACCCAGTCATGTTAATTGGCGGCGGTGCTCAGCTTTCAGGGGCAACACAGGAGGTAAGAGCAATTGCAAAACGTTTCAACCTGCCAGTTACCTCTACTCTGATGGGCCTTGGTGTATATCCAGGCTCAGACAGACAGTTTTTAGGAATGCTGGGTATGCACGGTACCTATGAGGCAAACCTTGCAATGGACAAATCTGATCTTGTATTTGCTGTAGGCTGCCGTTTTGATGATCGTGTAACTAATAATCTGACTAAATTCTGTCCTGCCGCAAAGGTTATCCATATTGATATTGATCCTGCCTCAATCTCAAAGACAGTAACTGCTGATGTTCCAATTGTGGGTGATGCTAAAACTGTTTTGAATCAGTTTATAGAGGCTTTTGATGAGTTCAAGCTTGAAGAAAATAAACCTGCTATGGAATCCTGGTGGAAAGAGATTGAAAAGTGGCGTCATATCGATTGTCTGAATTACAGAAAGGATGATGATCTAATTCAGCCTCAGCAGATCATTGAAGCTGTGTACAAGGCTACAGAGGGCAAGGCTATTATTGCAACAGATGTAGGTCAGCATCAGATGTTTACAGCCCTTTACTACAAGTTTGATGAGCCAAGACACCTTTTAACCTCAGGCGGACTTGGAACCATGGGCTATGGTTTCCCAGCTGCAATAGGTGCCAAGGTAGGTGCTCCTGATAAGGATGTCTGTCTGTTTACCGGTGACGGCTCCTTCCAGATGAATCTGCAGGAACTTTCAACCTGCCTTGAGTTTGGCATTCCAGTAAAGATCTTTATTTTAGACAACCATACCTTAGGCATGGTAAGACAGTGGCAGAGAATGTTCTACAAGGGACACATAAGCTCAACAAACCTAAATTCAAATCCTGATTTTGTGGCCTTAGCTAAGGCTTATGGTCATGAGGGCTTTAGGATCACCAAGCCTTGCGAGCTTGAAGAGGGCATTAAGAAGGCTCTCTCAATGAA
>JBJEWX010000304.1:0-5942 GCA_051885275.1 Succinivibrio sp.
ATGTGTCCTTCGCTTGATAATGCCTTAAGATCTGATATCGCTCTTGAATTTGCCAACACAGGAGCATTAAGCCTTATAGGATCACTTATATGTTCCTATCAGAAACGCTTTGGCATAAAACCCTTTACAAAGGCTGCAGTAATGCTGCTGTGCAGCTGGTCATGCAGGCAAAGCGGAGACCGACGCTATCTTGGAATACTCGAGAACAGGCTTATTTCTCTTGTTATGGAAGCGGACAGATTTTCCAAGGCAGAATTTACTGATAGCAGGCATGTTCTAAAGGCTATTGCCGCAGAGGACTACAGAATAAACTCGCTTTGTGAGTTTGAACTTAGGAATCATAGAGACAATCAGATCTTATTAGACACTCAGGGTGAGGTTACAGGACAGATAAATGGACTTAGTGTCATAGAAACTGCTGGAACCTCCTATGAATACGGAGCTCCTGTGAGAATTACAGCTACATTAAGAGCAGGCGGCGACGGGGATGTAATTGACATTGAGCACAAAGCTGATCTTGCAGGACAGATCCACACAAAAGCCATGATGATCATCAATGGTTTTTTAGCCACTCAGTTTGGTTCCGAGCAGCCAATGCCTGTATCTGCAAGTTTGGTATTTGAGCAGTCCTACAGTGAAATAGATGGTGATTCTGCCTCACTTACAGGCCTTTGTGCAGTAATATCCTGCTTTTCAGATCTTCCAATAAGACAGGATCTTGCAGTAACCGGAGCTGTTGATCAGTTCGGAGATGTGCAGAGTGTAGGAGGTGTAAACGAGAAGATTGAAGGCTTTTTCAGGATCTGCAAACTCCACGGCCTTACAGGTACTCAGGGCGTGATTATCCCTTGCTCCTGCATCTATCAGCTTGTTTTAAAACCTTCGGTTCTTGAAGCTGTAAAGCAGGGACGCTTCCATATATATGTAGTTGGGCATGTTACAGGAGCCTCAAAGGTTCTAATGAAAACACCTTGGGGAGAGCCTGATGATGCTGAATCAATATGTGGCAAGATTTGTGCAAGACTTGATGATATTAGTGCAGTAAAAGCGTCCAAACCATGGTGGCATCTTTGGTAGAAGCGAATAGGTAAAGTTAGCTCCTTTTCTGACAGAGTGCACCTAATCAAAACAGAGTTCAAATTTGAGTAATAATCAATAATCCATGGTGCTATCATTTAATAAGATTTTTTTGGAGGTTATTATGTCATTATCAGAAAAAATCAAATTAAGTGTGGCTACCGTTGCAGCTTCTTTATCGATATGTGCAAATGCTCAGACAATACATGTGGGAACTGAGCCAACCTTTGCTCCATTTGGATTTATTGATGATACTACCTCACAGATAGTGGGTTTTGATATCGATATAATGAATGCAATCGGTGAGGCAGAAGGTATTGATGTAGTAATCGAGTCCATGCAGTTTGACGGCTTAATTCCAGCGGTGCTTTCTAATTCAATAGATGCGGCAATCTCAGGCATGACTAAGAACCCGGAAAGGCAGAAGATGGTTCTGTTTTCTGATTCCTATTATGTCGCAGGACAGGATCTGATGATCCGCAGGGATTCTGAAGGCTCAATCAGTTCAATGAATGATCTTGAGAATAAAAAGGTATGCGTGCAGTTAGGATCTGTGGGAGCATTAGTTGCTGATACCATCAAGGGAGCTGATATCAAGAGTTTCAATAACGTTACAGAAGCTTATATGGAGCTAAAGAAGCATGGCTGTGAGGGTGTAATTACAGGAACCCCAGTAAATCAGTACTATCTCAAGAAGACTCAGGATAAAGAGCTTGTTCACGTCCCTAAGAGTGTTGTAAGAGCAGCTGATCTTGGAATTATTACCAGCAAGAGCAATACTGCACTAATGGATAAGATTAACTCTGGTCTTAGGAAGATAAAAGAGAACGGAGTATACGAGAAACTCTATAAGAAGTGGTTTGACTAAAGTCAGGCTATAAAAGAGGCTTCCGTACCACAAATATAAGATCTTTACACGGAGCCTCTGACAATTATGAAGATCAGTTAAGATCTTCGTAACTCTACGCTCTAGTAGAGCTTTCCTTCTGGGGCTTTTATTCCATTTCTGACCTTCTCTTCTGTCATTTCGCCCTGCAGAACTTTTACCATCTGTAAAGCAAAGGGAATTGTATAGTATGGGCTCTTACCTGTAACTATATTTTCCTCTTTGTTATAACAGACACCCTCAGTACTGAAACTGCCACCGCATTCACAGCCTGGATAGCAGGTTGCAAGAGCTGGATTTTTTAAGATTCCGTGAGCATAGAGGATTTCTCCTGGAGCTGCGCAGATTGCTCCAATCAGACCATTTCTCTGTCTGTGGACTTTAAGAAGTTCAAATAGCTTTGGATAGTTGTTCAAGGAGGAAGTTCCAGGGCCACCTGGTACTACAATGAGATCAAAATCACCGTTAAAACTGTTTAGGTGTTCATCGCACTGAATAATGCTACCATATCCCATTTTAACCGTAAGCTCATTATCTTTTGGCGTTGCTGCAATCCTAAGAACCTCAATACCACCTCTAACTAAAATATCATAGGTAGCAGTAGCCTCAATATCCTCACTTCCGTTTGTATAAATAACAATTGCTTTTGTCATGACATTCTCCTACATATACAATGAAAGGATACGTTAGAAGTTAGGAATGTGCAATTAGATGATAATGAAAAATAGATGAATAAGCCAAAAGTACAAAAAAAAGCAACCATCAGGTTGCCTTAGCTTTTGGCTCCTCCTGCGGGACTTGAACCTGCGACATACGGATTAACAGTCCGCCGTTCTACCGACTGAACTAAGGAGGAACTCAAAAAAGAAAGTTTCAATGGCTCCTCCTGCGGGACTTGAACCTGCGACATACGGATTAACAGTCCGCCGTTCTACCGACTGAACTAAGGAGGAACACCTTTGATAATGTTTTCAAGTTGTCTTGAAAACGCAGATGATTATATAGATTAGAGGTAACACTGTCAACACTTAATCAGTAAAAAAATAAACTATTCATGTCATTTTATGTTTAAGCATATTCATAAAGAGCTGTTTTATGCTTTTTTACAAAACATTTTTCATTGTGAGCAAGGAACTGTAAAATAGAGATAAGTTTGTTCAAAATATCTAGGTTAACGATGGATTTTAAGCTTCATTCTCAGTATCAGCCTACAGGTGATCAGCCAGAGGCGATAGACTCTCTTGTAGAAGGGTTTTCAAGAGGGGACAAATATCAGACTCTATTAGGTGTTACAGGCTCAGGAAAGACCTTTACAATGGCAAATGTCATTGCAAAGCTAAACAAGCCCACAATGATTCTGTCCCACAATAAGACACTTGCAGCTCAGCTGTATGGTGAGATGAAAACCTTTTTTCCGGAAAACGCAGTAGAGTATTTTGTTTCCTACTATGATTATTATCAGCCGGAAGCTTATGTCCCTGCATCAGATACCTTTATAGAAAAAGATGCGCAAGTAAATGATCATATTGATCAGATGCGTCTGTCTGCAACTAAGGCACTGATGGAAAGAAAAGACGTAATTGTTGTCTGTTCAGTTTCAGCAATATATGGCTTAGGTGAACCAGAAACCTATCTGAAAATGATGCTTCACGTTTCCGTTGGAGAGCAGATAACTCAGGAAAAAATCACTAGGCGTCTTTCTGATCTTCAGTACACAAGAAATGACCTTGGTTTTGCCCGTTCAACCTTCCGTGTAAGAGGTGATGTCATAGACATTTATCCTTCTGATTCAGACGGATATGCATTCAGAATTGAACTGTTTGATGATGAGATTGAATCTATAAAGCGTTTTGACCCGCTTACAGGCGAAACCTTAGAGAAGCTTGCAAGAGTAACCATTTTCCCTAAAACTCATTATGTAACCCCAAAAGAAATCTTAGATAATGCGGTAGAGCAAATTAAAGAAGAGCTACACGACAGGTGCGAATATTTTCTTGCGAACAATAAACTGCTAGAGGAGCAGAGGCTCAGAGAAAGAACAGCCTATGACATTGAAATGATAAATGAGCTTGGTTACTGCTCCGGCATTGAGAATTATTCAAGATATCTTACAGGGCGAAAGGAGGGAGAGCCTCCTCCTTGTCTTTTTGACTATCTGCCTGAGGATGGACTGCTTATTATTGACGAGTCTCATGTAACAGTTCCACAAATAGGTGCAATGTATAAAGGTGATCGTTCAAGAAAGGAAAACCTGGTTAATTTTGGTTTCAGACTTCCATCTGCCTATGATAACAGACCGTTAAAGTTTGATGAGTTCAAAAAACTTCAGCCTCGAACGCTGTATGTTTCTGCAACTCCATCTCAGACTGAAATAGATGAGTCAACACAGGTTGTAGAGCAGATCATAAGACCAACAGGCCTGCTTGACCCGGTTATTGAAGTAAGACCAGTTGCATCACAGGTAGATGATGTTATGGGAGAGGCTAGAGCCTGTATAAAACGAAATGAAAGAGTACTGATAACAACTCTAACGAAAAAAATGGCTGAACAGCTGACCGAGTACCTTTCAGAGCATGGAATAAAAGTCAGGTATCTTCATTCAGACATTGATACTGTAGAAAGAATGGATATCATTCGTGATCTCAGATTAGGTGAATTTGATGTACTAGTAGGAATCAACCTGTTAAGAGAGGGATTAGATATCCCTGAGGTTTCACTTGTGGCTGTTCTTGATGCTGACAAGGAAGGTTTTCTCCGCTCGTCCCGCTCTCTGATTCAGACTGTGGGTCGAGCTGCAAGAAACGTAAATGGTAAAGCAATATTCTATGCTGACAGAATTACAGATTCTATGAAGGAGACAATTGACGAGACCGCAAGACGACGTGCTCTTCAGGAGGATTACAATAAGAAGAACGGAATTACTCCAGTTCAGATCCAAAAGAAGATTGTTGACATCATGGATCTGGCAATAAGAGATACAGACAGCTTTAAAGTTCCACAGGAAGATAGGGAAAAGCCGGTATCAAGAAAAGAGTGGGAAAAGAAGAACTCAGTACACAGGATGACTGCAAAGGACATAACAAAGCGCATCGAAGAGTTATCTGCAAGAATGATAAAGCTTGCAAGAGAGCTGAAATTTGAGGAGGCTGCCTCACTAAGAGACGAGATTGCTGACTTAAAGCAGGCCCTAATTCTTATGCCAGGTCTAAATGAAGAGCAATCCTAGACTGGCATTTACAGTAAAACTATCCAAAAGCCTCAAGTTGAATTTTAAGTTGATTGAGGCTTAAGGTATAACTGTGGCAAAATATGTGTTTTTTGAATAATTTATTTTCACTTTATTGGTTATACAGCCTCGCAAAAGCAAATCAAGAATCTCAACCGTAAGAAAAGAAAAAAACATCAGACATCCCTCTACTTATAGAAGTAGGGGCTCCCTGTTCGATATCTCTATCGAGATAAGCATTAAATAGCACCTAATCTTGATAAATTATAACTTTCGCAGACTCAGTCATCAAATCAATCTTACTGCTTTTGGCAGTAGATACAGTCAGGTCCTGCAAAGACCATAGCATAGGCTTTAACATTCCTGCCTTTAAAGTCTATTGCTGATTTATATTCTAAAACCTGCTCAGAGGCTTTTTTGATGTTTTTTTGAACTGCACTGTCACTACTCTTATCTTTAGCTTCAGTTTTGGTTAGATACTTAAGCTCAATTAGGTAGATGCACTCATCAGGCAGTCCCTTGTTTACTGTTATGACCAAATCAGGAAACCTTTCTCCCTCCTTTGGCACCTGCACCGACTGTTGCATCTTTACATAGGTATTTACAACCAGCATACTCTCTAATTTTGCATAAAGCGCTAGATTTAAGGCCATTTCATTCATGTGGCTTAAAACCTGATTATTCATAATCCTGCTTAAAAATTCACTGCAGGATTGAGCAAATGAAGAGATATCATCATTACATTCTGTTAAT